>DATCYH010000622.1:0-2725 GCA_036570405.1 Nocardioides sp. | reverse complement strand
GTCTTGCTGATCTGCACCCGCACCCAGGGCTCGACACCTTCGAAGGTGACCGAGCCGGCGCCGTCGGGCAGGTCCACGGTCTCGCCGCGATACAGGTCGACCCGGAACATCGAGCCGTCGTCCTTGGTCAGCTGGGTCATCCGCGACTTGTCGAGCACATAGACCGACTGCGACTCGCCCGCTCCCAGCCCGAGGTCTCCGGTGTAGGCCAGCATCGACAGGCGCGGGTTGCGGTCGTCGCCGAAGATCGAGGCGGGGTTGCCCTCGATCAACGCGAAGGTCGGATAGAAGTAGCCCTCGAGCCCGATCCCCGCGGGTTCTGCGTTGGGAGCCTTGACCACGCCGAAGGAGCGGAACGTCGCCTGCTCCTCGGGCAGGAAGATCACCGGGCCCTTGTAGGTCACGTTGCCCTCGCCGTCGCGCACGGTGATCGAGGGGGCGTAGCCGTGGCCGATCAGGAAGATGTCGGTGCCACCGATGGAGAGCGGATGGTTGACCCGGAGGTCGTATGACTTCTCCTCCCCGCCCGGCTCCTCGGTGTAGTCCAGGTGCGCCACGAAGTGCTGCGCCATCCCCTTGCGGGGACCGGACATCAACCACTCGATGTCGAAGTCCTTCAGGGTGAAGGAGAACGGCTCCATGTCCTCGACACCCATCAGGGACCCGGGGACGAAGTCGTCATACTGCGAGAGGTTGTTGGAGAAACCGCTCCCCTGTACGACGATCACGCCGCCCTTGTAGCCGAGCAGCGAGCCCATCGCGAAGCCGGCCAGCACGATCAGGATGGAGAGGTGGAAGAGCAGATTTCCGGCCTCGCGCAGATAGCCGCGCTCGCCCGAGATCGCGCCGTCGCGCTCGATCACCCGATAGCGCCGCTTGCGCAACACCCGCTTCGCCTCGGCCAGCACCACGTCAGCCGCAGCGGTCGTGACGTACGACGTGCTGTTCGGCATCCGGAGCAGGTTGCTGGGGGCCTTGGGGGGCGCGGCCCGCATCGCCTTCCAGTAGACCTTGCAGCGCGGCAGGATGCAGCCGACCAGCGAGATCGCCAACAGGATGTAGATCGCGGCGAACCAGACCGACTCGAAGACCGAGAACAGCCCGAGCCACTCATAGACCGGGGTCAACTTGGGGTGCTCGTCCTGCCACTTGCCGACCGCGAACGCGTCAACGTTCTCCTGCGGGATCACCGAGCCCGGGATCGCCGCCAGGGCGAGCAGGAGCAACAGCACCAGGGCGGTGCGCATCGAGCAGAGCTGGCGCCAGGTCCAGCGCGCCAGCTCACGGAAGTTCAGTTCGGGGGCAGCCATCAGACACTCACTTCATAACCACTGATCAGGTGGACCTGGATCCAGTTCACGGCCCAGTCCCACCAGCCGGTGACCAGGAGCAGACCGATCACGACGAGCATCAGTCCGCCGAGCCGGGTGACCCAGGCCTGGTGCCGGCGTACGAACGCGAACGCGCCGAGCGCGCGACGATAGGCCAGGCCGGCGATGATGAACGGGATCCCCAGTCCGAGCGCATAGACACCGGCCAGCAACGCGCTGCGCGGAACGGTCGCCTCATTGATGCCCAGGGTGAGGATCGCGCCGAGGGTGGGGCCGATACACGGCGTCCAGCCCAGACCGAAGAGGAAGCCGAGGAACGGGGCGGCGCCGAGCCCGACGGCAGGGACCTTGTGCACCCGGATGTCGCGCTGCATGAACGGCAGCAGCCCAGCGAAGGCCAGGCCGAGCACGATCACCAGCACGCCCATCACGATCGTGATCGTGCGGCGGTGCTCCACCAGCGCCGAGCCGAAGGCCCCGGACAGGGCGCCCAGCGCCACGAAGACGGAGGCGAACCCGAGCACGAAGAGCACCGAGCCGGCCAGCATCCGGCCGCGGTGCGCGTCCTCGAGGTCGGCGCCGGAGAGGCCGGTGGCATAGGAGAGATAACCCGGCAGCAGCGGGATCACGCACGGCGAGAAGAACGAGACGAGACCGGCCAGGAGCGCGACGGGCAGGGCGATGGCGAGCGAGCCGGACATTGCCGACTCCCGAAAGAAGTCACCCATCCTCTGCGGCGACCTGTTCGATCAATGAGGACAGTGTCAGGGCGCTCGGGATGACCCCGAGGATCACCGCCGCGACCCGGCCCTTGCGGTCCAGGACGACGGTGCTGGGGGTGGCGTACGGGGTGACCTTGCCGTTGAAGGCGAGCAGCGACTTGCCGGTCATGCCGTCGTAGAACGAGGGGAACGGGACGTCATAGCGGCGCTGGTAGGTCTGCGCGGTCTCCGGCGTCCGGTCGCGGGTGTTGATCCCGAGGAAGACGGCGTCGTCCGGGTCCAGTCCCTTGGCCACCTCGACGATCTCGCGTGCCTCGGCATGGCACTCCGAGCACCAGTTGCCCCACACGTTGATCGCCACGACCTTGCCGCGGTGGTCGGCCAGCGAGAGCGGCTCGCCCTCGAGGTCCTTGCCGTCGAGCTCGACCGGCTTGCCGCGGTCCTCGGCACGGACCTCGGTGATCGCGCCGTTGCCGGTGACGTAGCCCTTGTCCGAGGTGCCTTCCAGCGACGAGCACCCACTCAGGGCGAGCAGGCAGGCGGCAGCAACCGCCGCGGTCGTACGGCGGAGCAGCAGGGCGGCCGGGTGGTTCAGGGTCGCTTCTCCTCTGGCGCGTCGCCCGCCGAGAACGGAGCGGTCTTGTCCTTGACCGGGATCAGGTGGCCGGCCGG
>DATCYH010000621.1:0-3997 GCA_036570405.1 Nocardioides sp. | reverse complement strand
CTGCTCCCGTTGGGTGCGATGCGCGATGCGCTCGCCGGAGTCGTGATCTTCGACGGCTCGGGGCTGCAGGCTGGCCCGATGCTCACGCTGGGGGCGTGGTTGGTCATCGTGTGGATCGTCGCGCTGACGGCTCGATGGGTGCGCAGACAGTTCGGGATCGATCCGGGTGACATGGCTGCCGGAACCAGTCGACGTACCCGGATCAGGTGGCGCTTGCGCGTGGCCACCGTGGTCGTGCCCAGCGGACTGCTTCTCGTCGGGATGCCCCTGTCGCTGCCGCGCACCACGATCGCTGACGTCGCCGAGATCCCCTCGCGGGCCTCCGAGACCGAGTGCGTGCCCACCGGCGAGGTGGAAGACCTGGCCGACCTCAACCGCGTCGCCGGGAGGCTGTCAGCCAGCGACACGTTCCAGGGCGGGGACGTCGGGGCCAGCGTGAGGCTCCAGGACGGGCGAAGGCTGTTCTTCTTCGGAGACACCCTGCGCGCCGCGGACCGCGGGGGTCAACGGTTCGTCCGGAACTCGATGCTGGTCCTGGGGTCGGGCTGCCTGCAGATGGTCGAGCCGGTCGACCACGGCGCGATCATCCCGGACCGGGACGCGGAGGTTGGCTATTGGCCGATGTCGGTCGGTCTCGAGGAACGGCCGGGCTATGACCTGGTGGCGATCTCGGCACAGAGAGTGCGCACGAGTGGCACCGGCTCGTTCGACTTCGAGAACCTCGGTCCGGCCATTGCCGTCTTCGTGGTTCCGCGTGGGGGAACCCCACAACTGGTCGATCGGCGCGACATCGGTCCCGATGACGCCGACGCGTCCCACCCGACGTGGGGTGCGGCCGTCGCCGTGGACGATGGCTGGGCCTATCTCTATGGCACCGCCCACCCCGATGAGGACATGGTCTTCGGGTTCTCATTGAGCGTCGCCCGGGTCCGGCCCGACGACATCCTGGACCGCTCCCGGTGGAGGTTCTGGGACGGCAAGGCATGGGTCCGCTCCCAGATCGCCGCCCAAGAGCTGATCCCGGCCAGGGGCGGTGTCTCCCAGACGCTGAGCGTCTTTGAGCAGGACGGGACTTGGTATGCGTTGAGCAAGCGCGACGAGTTCCTCGGCACGGACCTGACCGTGTGGACCGCATCGTCGCCCACGGGCCCGTTCACCGCCCATGGTGCGCTGGCCCAGATGCCGTCCGACACCGTGAAGGGAGACTTGCGCTACATGCCGCTGGCCCATCCCGGACTGTTGCCCCAGGACGGAACGATGGTGGTCTCCTACAGCAGGAACCGCACCGACCTGGCTGCCGTCGTGGAGAACCCGCTGCTCTATCGGCCGCGGTTCCTGAGGGTGGATCTCCCCGACTGAGACTCAGTCGCTGGGAACGGTCTCGGGCATCAGGGTCAGCAGTTCGGAGGGGAGGTCGGAGAGGAGATCGCTGGGCAGGTCGGAGAGGAAGTCGCTGGGCAGCTCCGTGGGCAGGTCGCTGGGGAAGTCAGTGGGCAGATCACTCGGCAGATCACTGGGCAGATCACTGGGCAGGCCCGACGGGGACTGTGTGACCCCTGGGTCACCGGCGCAGGTGGTGCCGACATACATGAAGAAGGCGGTGAGGTCCTTCTGATCGGCCGCGCTGCGGTCCTCGGAGAGCCGCTCGGCGTCCTCCTCGTCCTTAGCCTCACCGAGGATCTCCAGAGCGACCACGAAACCACGGCGAGCGTCCTCGGGAATGTCTTCGGGCGTGCCGGTCTCGGCTGCCTCGTCCGCGATGTCGGCCGCCTCGTCCCACTCATTCTCATCGAGGTCGCCGTATTCCTCCGCGATCTCGCAGAACTCGTCCTTGCTGGCGTTCGTCGGTGCGTCCTTGGCGTCCTTGTCGTCGCCGCCGAGGACCAGGGCGAGGGTGATGCCGATGGCTGCCAGGAGCACGACGACCAGTCCGACGATGAGGGCGATCTTGCCTCGGCCCCGCCCGCCACTCTCAGGTCCTTGCTGCCATGGACCGCCGGGGTGTCCCGGTCCGCCTCCAGCTCCGCCCCACCCGCCCTGGGGAGGTTGCGCTGCCCCACCCCAATGGCCTTGCTGGGCGCCGGGCGGAGGGAAACTGCCCGCACCCTGTGGTCCACCGGGCGATCCCTGCTGAGCGCCCCACGACGACTGTGAGCTCTGCTGGCCCCACGGTTGCTGGGGCAGCACCTGGGTCCCGGCCTCTTCCACAGGGGGCTGTGTCCCGCCCGCTGCGAATGGCGCACCGCAGTTGGTGCAGAAGGCGAAGTCGGCCGATTCACGCGGCGTGTGGCACTGGGGGCAGGTCTCGGGAGCCATGGGCGCAACTCTGCCACGGGAACTGCCACGGGGGAGTGCGGAAGCGATTGTATAAACATGCAGGAGTGTGCATATAATCGTAGCCATGTCCAAGGTCCTCACTTCATTGCCCGCCGGCGAACGCGTCGGAATTGCCTTCTCCGGAGGTCTCGACACCTCGGTCGCCGTGGCCTGGATGCGTGACAAGGGCGCAGTGCCCTGCACCTACACAGCCGACATCGGGCAGTACGACGAGCCCGACATCTCCGGTGTCCCCGACCGCGCCAAGCAGTACGGCGCCGAGATCGCCCGCGCCGTCGACTGCAAGAAGGCCCTGGTCGATGAGGGCCTTGCCGCCCTTGCCTGCGGTGCCTTCCACATCCGCTCGGGTGGGCGCGTCTACTTCAACACCACCCCGATCGGTCGCGCCGTCACCGGCACGATGCTGGTCCGGGCGATGCACGAGGACGGCGTCGACATCTGGGGAGACGGGTCGACCTTCAAGGGCAACGACATCGAGCGGTTCTACCGCTACGGTCTGCTGGCCAACCCCGACCTGCGGATCTACAAGCCGTGGCTGGACCCCGACTTCGTCAACGAGCTGGGGGGTCGTACCGAGATGAGTGCCTGGCTCACCGAGCGCAACCTCCCCTACCGCGACTCGCAGGAGAAGGCCTACTCCACGGACGCCAACATCTGGGGAGCCACCCACGAGGCCAAGACCCTGGAGCACCTCGATGTCTCGCTGGAGACCGTCGAGCCGATCATGGGGGTGAAGTTCTGGGACCCGTCGGTCGAGATCGAGACCGAGGACATCACCGTCACCTTCGACCAGGGCCGCCCCGTGGCCATCAACGGCAAGCACTATGACGACGCCGTTGAGCTCGTGCACGAGGCCAATGCCATCGGTGGCCGGCACGGACTCGGCATGTCGGACCAGATCGAGAACCGAATCATCGAGGCGAAGTCCCGCGGCATCTACGAGGCCCCCGGGATGGCGCTGCTCTTCCTCACCTATGAGCGGTTGGTCAACGCGATCCACAACGAGGACACCATCGCGCAGTACCACAACGAGGGCCGCAAGCTCGGCCGCCTGCTCTACGAGGGCCGCTGGCTGGACCCCCAGGCGCTGATGATCCGCGAGTCCATCCAGCGCTGGATCGCCTCGCTGGTCACGGGTGAGGTCACCGTGCGGCTGCGGCGCGGTGAGGACTACACCGTCCTGTCCACCTCGGGCAGCAACTTCTCCTACCACCCCGACAAGCTGTCGATGGAGCGCACCGACAACGCAGCCTTCGGTCCCCTGGACCGGATCGGCCAGCTCACCATGCGCAACCTCGACATCGCCGACTCCCGGGCCAAGCTGGAGATGTATGCCGGCCAGCCGCTCGACCAGGGGCAGGTGCTGGTCGAGAACGGCACGCTCTTCGGCGAGCTTCCCGCCGGTGGTGCCGACCGGATCGCCGACCGTGGCGAGGTCGTCAGCGAGGAGGACGAGGCTCTCGATCGTGCCGCCATGGAGTTCGGCACCGACTGAGGCATTCCCGACCCGTGCGGTCGAGCGAGGGGCTCCGGGGGAGCCCCTGCACAGTGTGCGGACACCCCGAGCGACGCGATTCCGGTCGGGTATGGTCGGGGCATCCGAGCACAGCGTTGTGCACGACCCGTTTACACGGTCCGCATCCGTCCACGAGACACCATC
>DATCYH010000620.1:0-4043 GCA_036570405.1 Nocardioides sp. | reverse complement strand
GTTGATCTTCTCCTCGGGCACCTCGTGCACCTTTGCCCAGGACATCACGACGCCAGCGAATGCCTCGTTGACCTCGCAGATGTCGATGTCGCCGATGCCCATGCCAGTGTCCTTGAGCAGTTTCTCGGTCGCCTGGACCGGTCCGTCGAGGTGGTAGTAGGGGTCTGCGCCGACGAGACAGGAGGCGACGATCCTGGCGCGCGGGGTGAGGCCGAGCGAGAGGGCCAGGTCCTCGTCCATCAGGAGCAGCGCCGAGGCGCCGTCGGAGATCTGCGACGACGTACCCGCGGTGTGGATGCCGCCCTCGAGGACCGGAGCAAGCTGGGCCAGGCCCTCGAGCGTGGTCTCGCGCAGGCCTTGGTCCGTCTTCACGACCTGCGTCTGGCCGGTGGGGTTCCCCTCGGCGTCGAGGACCGGTGCATCGACACCGAAGATCTCCCGGTCGAAATGTCCTGCGTCGACGGCCGCGCGGGCCTTCTGCTGGGACCACAGGCCGAACTCGTCGACCTGGGCGCGGGTGAAGCCGCGGTCGCGGATGATCCGGTCGGCGCCCTCGAACTGGTTGGGGAGGTCGATGTCCCAGCTGCTGGGGCGGGGGTCACCGAGCCCCTTGGGGACGTTGCCGCCGAGCGGAATGCGTGACATCGACTCGATGCCGCAGGCCACTCCGACGCTGATCGCACCTGCAGCGATCATCGAGGTGATCAGGTTCGTCGACTGCTGGGCCGAGGAGCACTGGGCATCGATGACCGTTGACGCGGTGTGGTTGGGCAGGCCTGCATGCATCCAGGCCCGGCGCACCATGTTGTTGGACTGCTCACCGGCCTGGGTGACGCAGCCGCCGATGACCTGGTCGACGAGCTCAGGGTCGATGCCGGAGCGCTTGAGCACCTCCACCTGTGCGGCGCCGAGCAACTCGGCCGGGTGCAGACCCGCGAGCCATCCCCGGCGCTTGCCCTGCGGCGTACGCACTGCTTCGACGATGACTGGCTTGCCCATGGATGCCTCACTGGAGTCAGGTTGACGGATGTGACCGAAAGTAGAACACGTTCTCATCGACGGCAAGTGTGGGTGCACTCAGTGGGACATCGACCGGCATATTTTGACCGAAGCCCTTCCTAACATTCCGAGAGTATGTAACCATCATCACTAGAACGTGTTCTACACACCTGGAGGAAGCAAGTGACCGTGACCGCGCAGTTGCCCGTGGGATTTGATCCGACGGACCCGGACCTCAACGAGCAGGGGATTCCGCACGAGCAGTTCAAGGCGCTGCGCCGCAGCGCACCCGTGCACTGGGTAGCCCAGGAACAGGAGGCGCGGGCCGGATTCAAGGGCTGCGAGGGCTACTGGGCGCTCACCAAGCACGAGGACATCGCAGCGGTGTCCAAGAACAGCAAGGTGTTCTCCACCGCCAAGCAGGGCGCCATCATCCGGTTCGCTCCCGACATGACTCCCGAGCAGGTCGAGCTGCAGGGCGTGATGCTGATCAACCAGGACCCGCCGGACCACACCAAGCTCCGCCAGGTGATCTCGCGTGGGTTCACCCCCCGCGCCATCGGTGCCCTGCACGACGCACTCAAGGAGCGCGCCCACAAGATCGTCGCCGATGCCAAGGTCAAAGGCTCGGGCAACTTCGTCGAGGACATCGCCGCCAAGCTCCCGCTCCAGGCCATCGCCGAGTTGATGGGAGTGCCGCAGGAGGACCGGGGCAAGTTGTTCGAGTGGTCCAACCAGATGCTCTCCTACGACGACCCCGAGATCGAGGGCGACGAGGAAGCAGCGTCGATCGAGATCCTGACCTACGCGGCAGCACTGGCCGATGAGCGTCGCAAGAACCCCAAGGACGACATCGTCACCAAGCTGCTGACCGCTGATGTCAACGGTGAGGCCCTGAGCGACGACGAGTTCGGCTTCTTCATCATCCTCCTGGCAGTTGCCGGCAACGAGACCACCCGCAACGCCATCACGCACGGCATGGACGCCTTCTTCAACCACCCCGAGCAGTGGGAGGACTACAAGGCGAACCGTCCGGACACGACTGTCGACGAGATCGTTCGCTGGGCAACCCCGGTCTCGGTCTTCCAGCGGGTGGCGCTCGAGGACATCGAGATCAACGGCCAGCTGGTCAAGGAGGGCGACCGTGTCGGCCTGTTCTACGCGAGTGGCAACTTCGACGAGGACAACTTCGACGAGCCCTACGAGTTCAACATCAACCGCCAGAACAACAACCACCTCGGGTTCGGCGGCCACGGAGCGCACTACTGCATCGGTGCGAACCTGGCCCGGTTGGAGATCGAGCTGATCTTCAACGAGATCGCCGACCAGATCCCCGACATCAAGTGCGCCGGCCAGCCCCACCGCCTGCGCAGCGCGTGGATCAACGGCATCAAGTCGCTCCAGGTCACCTACTGACCAACGCACCTGCACTCCTCGAGCCTGCGCAACTTGTCGACAAGTTGTGCAGGCTCGGTGCATTTGCGGTTGTCGATTGACGCGCAACAACTGCAGGCTCGGCGCGCAACAACTGCAGGCTCGACGCGCAACAAGTGCCGGTTGGTCAGAGGCGGCGGTCGGGCTGGACCCTCAGCGCCTTCAACGTCGTGGCCAGCATCCGGTAGTGACCGACCAGCATCAAGAGCTCGACCGCGGTGCGCTCGTCGAGTACGTCGCGCAGTCGGCGCCAGGTCTCGTCGCTCAGGTCCTGGCTCGCGAGGAGCTCGTCGGTGACGTCGAGGAGCAGCCGGTCCCGCAGCGACCAGTCGTGCTGCTCCATGCCCTGGGGGCCCTGGGCACCGGCGAGCAGGGCGACGGCGTCGATCTCGCCGGCGGTGAGACCGGCCCGGCGGCCGAGGCCAGCGTGCTGCTCCCACTCATAGTCCGATCCCGCGCTCGCCGCGACCCGGAGGATCACCAGCTCGGTCTCTCGCCGGGCGAGCCGTCCACCGGGCATCAGCGTGCCGGCGAAGTGCAGCCAGCCCCAGAAGAGCCGGCGATTGCGGCCCAGGGTCAGGAAGACGGCTGGCGGCTCGGTGCGTGAGACCTTGCCTGCGATCCGGGAGAAGAGCCAGATGAACGGACCCACGTCGCGCATCGACCCGGGGGCGAGCCTGGCCTGGCCGCTCACGCCTGGCCCCTCACGACTGGTCCGCCCGCCGAGCCTGGCCGACAGCAGGCAGGGCCCGGTTGGCCCCGAAGTTCATCACCCGCATCGCGCCGACATAGCCGGGGGAGAAGTGCCGCTGGATGAAGTGGATCAGCCGAATGTCGTTCGAGGTGTAGACCCAGTACTTGTTCTTCCGCACGCCCGCGATGATCGACTCGGCGGCAGCCTCGGGGGAGACCGCCCGCTTCTTGAAGTGCGCGTGCGCCCTGGTGAACGCGGGGGTGGCCTTGTCGATGCCGGCGATGTCGATGGTGTCGGTCAGGCCGGTGTCCACGCCGCCCGGGCAGACCAGGCTCACCCCGATCCCGTGGCGCCGAAGGTCGAACCGGAGCACCTCCGAGACCCCGCGGATGCCGAACTTGCTGGCGGAGTAGGCCGCGTGCCAAGGCATCCCGATGATCCCTGCCGCGGACGAGACGTTCACCAGGTGCCCGCCCCTGCCGGCCTCGATCATCGGCGGGACGAGCGTCTCGATGACGTGGATCGGTCCCATCAGGTTCACGTCCACCAGTCGCTGCCAGTGGCTGTGCTCCAGTGACTGCACTGTGCCCCACGAGGAGATGCCGGCGATGTTCATCACGATGTCCATCGCCCCGTGCTCTGCGGTCAGGCCGGCCGCGAGACGGCGTACGGCCTCGTAGTCGCTGACGTCCACGGCCTCGACCAGGCCCACATCGCCGCCGATCGCGCGGATCTGCTCGGCGACCTCCAGCAGTGGCGCCTCGTTGCGATCGGTGAGGTGGACGACTGCTCCCTCGGCCGCGGCCAGCTCGGCGGTTGCCCGCCCGATGCCGCTCGCGGCGCCGGTGATGTAGACCTGCTTGCCCGACAAGTCACGCCGAGCGGATCGGGAGTTGCGCTTGCGGAACATGGGTCT
>DATCYH010000619.1:0-2948 GCA_036570405.1 Nocardioides sp. | reverse complement strand
CACCCGCGAGGTCATCGAGATCTGCCGCCAGGTCTGGCGCCGCGAGAAGGTCGAGCACCAGGGCAAGCACTACCAGATCCCGCTGCCCGCCGACCAGGGCACCGGACTCGGCAAGCCGCTGAAGATCATCAACCACCCGGTGCGCAGCCGGATCCCGATCTCGGTTGCTGCCATCGGACCGAAGAACGTGGAGCTGGTCGCGGAACTCGCCGAGTCGTGGCAGCCGCTCTTCTTCCACCCGTTGAAGAAGGACCTGGTCTGGGGCGAGTCGCTCGAGGCAGGCTTCGCCAAGCGTGACCCGGAGCTCGGCCCGCTCGACATCATGCTGCAGATGAACTATGCCTTCGGCGAGCCGGATCCGGCACACCTGCAGCGGGTCCGCGACCAGCTTGCGCTCTACATCGGCGGCATGGGTGCGCGCGGGAAGAACTTCTACAACTCGCTGGCCTCGCGCAATGGCTATGAGGCGGAGGCCAAGGAGATCCAGGACCTCTACCTGTCGGGCAAGAAGGCCGAGGCCGCGGCCGCCATACCAGATGAGCTCCTGCATGCAGTCTCGCTGATCGGCGACGAGGACCACGTCCGCGCCCGGGTCGCCGAGTTCAAGGCGGCCGGGGTGACGACGTTCCTGTTGAACCCACTGGCCGAGAGTGCCGAGCGCCGCATCGCCGACGTGGCGAAGCTGTCGGAGATCGTCAACTCATGAGCTCGCTGCTCATCGAGGACCGCGACCACGTCCGGATCCTGACGCTCTCGCGGCCGCAGCGCCGCAACGCGATCGACCAGGCGCTGTCCGAGGAGTTGTCGGCGGCGTTCGACGAGATCGAGTCGGACCGCGCGGTGCGGGCGGTGGTCCTCACCGGAGGTCCGTCGTTCTTCTGCGCGGGCACCGATCTTGCCTCGACGGAGCCTCCGCGGACCGAGGTTGGCGGGCCCTACGGATTCCTCGCGCGGGTACGACGTACCCCGCTCATCGCAGCTGTCGAGGGGTTCGCCTTCGGTGGGGGCTTCGAGTGCGTGCTGGCCAGCGACCTGGTTGTTGCCGCGCGGGGGGCGAGGTGCGGGGCGCCCGAGGTTAAGCGGGGAGTCGTGGCCAACACCGGTGCGCTGTTCCGTGCCGGCGTACGGCTGCCGTTCAACGTGGCGACAGAGATGCTGCTCAGCGGCGACCCCCGCGATGCGGAGCGGGCCCACGCGTTGGGTTTCGTGAACGTGCTGACCGAGCCGGGCGAGACCCTTGCGGCCGCCCTGGCCCTGGCCGACCGGATCGTGGTCAACAGCCCCGACGCGGTCGCGATCTCGTTGGGCGCCGTGGCGCAGCAGGCTGCCGAGCGTGAAGCCCGGTCGTGGGAGCTCACCGCGGCCGCGGACCTGGAGATCGCGGAGTCGCCGAACCGTGCCGAAGGGGTCGCCGCGTTCTTCGAGAAGCGCCCCCCTCGCTGGTCCTGACGCGCCGCCCTTTCGCCGACCCGTCGTGAGTTGGCGTTCTGACCTGAGTCCTCGGGCGCAGATCGTGAATTCACGACAGGTCAGCGCCCGGGACGCGCAACAACTGCAGGTTGGACGCGCAAGAACTGCAGGTTCGCGGTCAGCGCACGCCCATTACACCGCACACCGGGGGCTGCCAGTCGATCGCAGGCTGGTCCGCCAGGACCTTGTCCAGACCCGAGGCGACGTCCGGAGGGAACGGCTCGATCCGGCGGTCCTCGAGGCTGACATGGGCGAGCACCAGCTCGAGGGTGTTGGCCACCACGCGCCGGCGGGTGTCGAGCAGATAGCACATCAGGTGTGCCGTCTTCGCCGATCGAGCGAGCAGCTGCGGGTGTACGGCGATCTCGTCGCCGAGCCTGAGCTCTGCGGCATAGCGGATGTGATGCTCGAGGGTGAACACCCCGAGTCCGCGCTCGGCACGGTAGGAATCGTCGATGCCCGCGGCCACGCACAAGTCGTCCGCTGCCCAGGAGTTGAGCTCGAGATAGAAGCGGATGTTCATGTGGCCGGTGTAGTCGAGGAAGTCCTCGGTCACGGTCGCGGACCGGGTGGCAACGATCTGTCGAACCTCGTCGTACGACGGCAGCGGGGGCATCATGAGCCCCAGCGTGTCAGTTTATGAGGCAACTGTAAATATCCTTAAGGCACTTGACTCATACGTGTGAATGGCGCAAGGTGTTCCCAATGGCTTCGACCGGGGGCCGTGAAGAGGGAGATCGCGCCGTGTGGAGTTTTGCCAATGACCCCGAGTTCCAGCCGGAGCTGGACTGGATCGACACCTTCGTGCGCGAAGAGGTGCAGCCCCTCGACCACGTCCTCGGCAGTCAATGGAACATCCACGACCCCGAGTTCGAGCGGCTCGTGCGTCCCCTGCAAGCGCAGGTGAAGGCTCGCGGTCTGTGGGCCTGTCACCTCGGCCCCGAGCTCGGCGGCCCCGGCTATGGGCAGCTCAAGCTGGCGCTGATGAACGAGAAGTTCGGGATGTCCCGGTTCGGCCCGATCGTCTTCGGGGCCCAGGCTCCCGACACCGGCAACTCGGAGATCCTCGCCCACTTCGCCACAGAGGAGCAGAAGGAGAAATATCTCAAGCCGCTGCTCGCGAACGAAGTGGTCTCCTGCTTCTCGATGACCGAGCCGCAGGGCGGTGCCGACCCGCTCGCCTTCGAGACCAGTGCGGTCCGCGATGGTGACGACTGGGTGATCAACGGCGAGAAGTGGTTTGCTTCCGAGGCCGATGCAGCCGGCTTCTACATCATGATGGTGGTCACCGACCCCGAGGCCGCGAGCCCGTACAACCGGGCCTCGATGTTCATCATCGATCAGGGCACTCCCGGGCTGGTCAACGTGCGCAACTATGGCTTCTATGGCGAGTCCGACGACAACCACGCCCACCTGAGGCTGACCGACGTACGCGTCCCGGCAAGTCAGATGCTCGGTGAGCCCGGCCAGGCCTTCGC
>DATCYH010000618.1:0-8137 GCA_036570405.1 Nocardioides sp. | reverse complement strand
CACTGCCCCTGGTGGTCGCCAACATGACCGCGATCGCCGGCAAGCGGATGGCCGAGACCGTTGCCCGTCGCGGCGGGATCACCGTCATCCCGCAGGACATCCCCGTCAGCGTGGTCGCCGAGGTGATCGCCCAGGTGAAGTCGCGTCACCTCGTTTTCGACACCCCGATCGAGCTGCGTCGTGACCAGACCGTCTCCGAGGCGCTCTCGCTGATCCCCAAGCGGGCCCACAAGGCCGCGGTGGTCGTCGAGCACGGCCGTCCGGTGGGGGTCATCGGTGCCGCGGACTGCGCCGACGTTGACCGGTTCGCCCAGGTCGGCGAGGTGATGAACCAAGACTTCGTCCGACTCGCGGCAGACGCCGACCCTCGCGCTGCCTTCGATGCGATCGACGCGGCCCGAGCGCTGCTCGCGGTGGCCGTCGACGGGGACGGACTGCTCATCGGCGTGCTCACCCGGTTGGCAGCGCTGCGCGCCACCCTGTACGACCCCGCAGTCGACGGCAACGGCGGGCTCCGGATCGCGGCTGCGATCGGCGTCAACGCAGACGTCGCCACGAAGGCGAGGGAGCTCATCGCGGCTGGTGTGGACTGCCTCGTGGTCGACACCGCACACGGTCACCAGGACCGGATGATCGAGGCGCTCCGTGCGGTGCGCGCACTCGACCCCCAGATCCCTGTCGCAGCCGGCAACGTGGTCGACGCCGAGGGCACCCGGGCGTTGATCGAGGCGGGTGCGGACATCGTCAAGGTCGGTGTCGGGCCCGGGGCCATGTGCACGACCCGGATGATGACCGGCGTCGGACGCCCGCAGTTCTCGGCGGTGCTCGAGTGCGCCGCGGCGGCTCGTGAGCTCGGCAAGCACGTGTGGGCCGACGGGGGAGTCCGCCACCCCCGCGACGTCGCACTGGCCCTGGCCGCCGGTGCTTCCTCGGTGATGATCGGCTCATGGTTCGCCGGCACCCACGAGTCACCCGGCGACCTGCTCACCGACTCCGACGGTCGTGCGTTCAAGGTCTCGTTCGGGATGGCCTCCGCCCGTGCGGTCGCCAACCGCACCTCCTCCGAGTCGGCCTATGACCGGGCGCGCAAGGGTCTCTACGAGGAGGGCATCTCCTCCTCGCGGATGTATCTCGATCCCCAGCGTCCGGGTGTCGAGGACCTGATCGACCAGATCTGCGCCGGCGTGCGTTCCTCGATGACCTATGCGGGGGCGACGTCGTTGGCCGAGTTCCACGAGCGCGCTGTCGTCGGGCTCCAGTCCGCCGCTGGCTTCCACGAGGGACGGCCCCTGGCCCAGAGCTGGTGACCCATCCGGGTGGCCCACCCGATCGGCGCACCCAGTCGGGTGCCCCGGCAGGGTGCGCCAGCCGGGGGCGCCGGGTGCCCTAACCTTCCCGGGTGACCTCCTACCTGATCGTGGCAGCAGCGAAGACCGAGACGGCGTACGTCCCTGACGGCTTCGAGGTGGTGCTCACGGGCATCGGCAAGACCGCGGCAGCGGTGACCACTGCCCGGGCGCTAGCCGGACGCGACGACCTGGCCGACCTCACAGTGGTCAACCTCGGCACTGCTGGCGCGCTGCGCGACGGGATCGAGGGTCTCTTCGAGATCGGCGAGGTGATCAACCACGACCTCAACGCCGAAGCGATCCGCGCACTGGGCTACGACCCCCGCGAGCGACTGCAGGTCGGCAACGGCGAGACCGTGCTGGCCAGCGGCGACCTGTTCGTCAACGACCCGGCGGATCGGGCTCGGCTGGCGCAGCACGCACATCTGGTCGACATGGAGGGCTATGCGGTCGCCTGGGCGGCGCTGTCGTTCGGGGTGCCGATCCGGATGGTCAAGCACGTCTCCGACAACGCCGACGAGAGTGCGATGAGCTGGCCGGAAAAGGTCGATGCCAGCGCCAGGGTGCTGGGTGACTGGATCACCGCGAACCTCGTTCCGGGCTCCGCCTGAGCCCCCTCTCCGCCCCACTCCGGGCTGCTCAGCGACCGCGTCGAGACGCCCCGCCGCGTCCGCTGCCGGGCTTCGGAGCGCCACGGCGTGCTGGCTTCCCGGTCCGCTGCGGTCGCTTGCCGGAGGTGCCGCGCGCGGAGCCCTGGCCGGACTGCTTCGATCCCGCCTGCTTGGATCCGGACTGCTTCGCTGCCTGGCCACCCTTCTTTCCCTGCTTCTTCGGAGCGGCCACAGGGGGGTTCTCCCGTGAGCTGGTCTCCCGCCGGCCGCGCACGATCCCGATGAAGGTCTCGAGACGAGGGTCGTCGTTGGCGACCAGCCAGGCCAGCCCGATGCGGGTCGTCGGGAGACCCAGGACCGGGCGATGCACGACGTCCTTGCGGTTGTGCAGGCGCGCCACCGCCATCGGAAGGATCGCCATCCCTGTTCCCGAGGCGACCACCTCGATGGCGTCCTTGGTCGTCATCGGCGGAAACGGCAGGGGAGTGGCCGTGCGGATCTGCTCCCAGTCTGGCACGTCGCCCACGACGAGCTGTTCTGCGAGCAGCTCATCGAGGGGGATCTCGTCCCGGTCCGCAGCCGGATGCTCCTTGGCCAGAACAGCCACGGGCATCTCCTCCCACAACGGGATCAGGTGTAGGGCATCACGCTCGATCGGCAGCCGCACGAAGCACATGTCCACGTCGCCACCGTCGATCAGCGATCGTGGGTCCTGGGTCTCGCCCACCGGCACCATGTCGAGTGGGGAGTCGGGCAGGCGCCGTCGCCATACCTTCGCCCACTTGTCGGGGTTGACGCCGGGCACGAAGCCGATGCGCAGGGACTCGCTCACCCGCCCAGCCTAGCTGCGCGGGTGACCTGTGATCCCAGTCGCGTTCTGCAGCCCCGCTGAGCGTGCGGCGACACCTGTTCGGTGACTCGCGTCATGTCCCGGTCTGTCCCGATTTGCGTGGTCGGGGTTCCGGATGGCGCACTGGATCGGTCGCCCCTCGCTGGCGGCCGCTCGCTCAACCCCCGACCGGTGGACGCCGACACTGCCCGTCCCGGTCGGAGCCATTCCCCGACTTCCACGGGCTCACCGGGCAGTGCCTACCGCGCCGATCTGCGTGCGGGGCGTGTGAGCTGCGAATGCAGCATGATGATGACTCCCCTTCATTCCAGGTGGCGCGCCGTCGCGCGCCCGATCGTTCTCCTGCCACTGGTGGCGGGTGTCCTGGCGGCCGCCTCCGGTGCCGCTCACACGGCAGAGGTCGACGGGTCCGGCAGTGAGCTGGCCGAGCGCAAGACGCTCGCGCCGGTGATGAGGATCGAGGCCAAGCCCGCCCCCGAGCCCGAGCCGGAGTGGGTCCTGCCCGTCGAGGGCTATCACCTGACCGGTCGCTTCGGCGCCTCCAGCGCGCTGTGGTCCAACACGCACACCGGTCTGGACTTCGCGGCTCCTGTCGGCACTCCGATTCGTGCCGTCACTGGCGGCGTGGTGACCGAGTCCGGTCCCGCGGGGGCCTTTGGCACGATGACCGTCGTGACGGGCCCGGACGGGACCCAGTTCTGGTATGCCCACCAGAACGAGACCAACGTCGCCCCCGGCCAGGAGGTCGAGGCCGGGAGCGTGATCGGGACGGTCGGGTCCACCGGGAACGTGACCGGCCCGCACCTGCACCTCGAGGTGCGCGTGGGACCCGAGGACCCGCAGGACCCGGCACTCGTGCTGGCCGAGCACGGCGTGCGGCCCTGACGGGACGATCCGGACAGGCGTGCCAAGGTGGACGTGCCCAGGTGGACGCGAGACGGGGCCCCGACCAGCGGGGCCCCGTTCACTCGTTGACCGGCGAGCGGCTCAGTCCTCGACCTTGACCTTGGCTGGCTCCCCTTCGGGGACCAGGGCCGCAATGCCGTAGACGAGGGCGACGCCGCCGCAGATGGCTGCACACATGAGCATGGCAGGCTCCTCTCGCAGTTGGTTGGGTTGCGCACATTCTTTCCCAGGTGCGCCCCTTTGCAAACAGAACCGAGTGTCTTCCCGGTCACACCGGGTGTCTCAGGTCCGATGGCGGACACTGTTCCCATGAGCCTCCACCTGTTGTCCGATCCCGACTTCCTGTCCTTCTGGGCAGCTCGGCACCTGTGCACCGTGACGACTCCCCGCCCCGACGGCACCCTGCACGTGACCCCGATGGGCATCGTCCTGGATGCCCAGGCGCGACAGGCGTGGGGAGTGACCATGGACCACTCCGTGAAGGCCCGCAACGTGCGAGCCGGTGAACGGGTCCAGGTGGCGGTCTGCCAGCTGGACGGCCCCTACTGGGCCTCCCTGGAGGGAACGGCCGATATCCTCACCGATCCGGAATCGGTACGTCGCGCCGAGGCGCTCTATGCCTCGCGCTACCGGCAGCCGCGCGAGAACCCGACCCGGGTGGCCCTGCGCATCACGCTGACCCGTGCGCTGGGACGGGTGCCGGAGCGCGCCGAGGCCTGAGTCGTCCGTCGAGGCATTCCACGACCCGGTCCTCGGATCGCAGGTGGGCCTTGTCGTGGGTGACCAGCACGGTCCCGACCCCACGTTCCTGGGTGATCGACCTGATCAGGTCCATCACGGCGTGGCCGCGCTCGTGGTCCAGGGCGGAGGTCGGCTCGTCGACGAGGAGCAGCGAAGGGTCGCCGATCAGAGCGCGGGCGATGTTCACCCGCTGGCGTTGCCCACCCGAGAGCTGTCCGGGACGCCGGCCGGCCACCGACGAGAGGCCGACCGCGTCGAGCAGCTCCAGGGCCTGCGGCGTGGCCGATCCGCGCGAGCGTCCGGACAGGGACGCGCTCACCGTCAGCTGCTCCAGGGCGGTGAGCGAGTCGATCAGGTTCGGGTGCTGGAAGATCAGACCGATCCGGTCGCGGCGTACGGCGGAGGCTGCAGCACGCGACAGTCCGGTCACCTCATGAGCGTCAACCAGGACGCGACCCGTGTCGGGGTGGATCAGCGTGGCGGCAACTGCCAGCAGTGACGACTTCCCGGAACCGGAGGGACCCACTACGGCCACGAGCTCACCCCGCTGCACCGTCATCGAGACGTCGTCGAGCGCGGTCAGTCGGCCGGCCCCATCGGGATAGGTGAGGGTCACGCCCTTCATCACGAGCGCGGCCGTCTCCAGCGCCGTCCTCTCGGGCGCGGTCATCGGGCACTGCCCAGCGCTGTATGTGGGTCCACGGTGACCACCCGGCGTACGGCCAGGGCCGCGCCACACATGCCCAGCAGGACCAGCAGCACCAGCGGCCCGCCCAGGGTTGTGGGGTCCAACACGAACGGGGCCTCCTTCCCGACGACCGCGCCGAGCGCGATGACGATCAGGGCCCCCAGCCCCACCCCGCCCAGCAGGAGCAGGGCAGCCTGTCCCATCGCATCTCGAAGCAGGAAGGTCGTCGAGGCACCCAACGCCTTGAGCACCGCGATGTCGCCGGAGCGTTGCATGGTCCAGACCGTGAAGAAGGCACCGACGACGAGGGCAGAGATCGCGAGCAGGAACCCTCGGATCAGCCGCAGCGACCCGTTCTCGGAGGAATAGGAACCGATTGCCCGCAGCGAGTCACCCAGCGCGACGCTCGTGTAGCCCTCGGGCACGTCGGCGGCCTCGCTGGTGGCCACCACGGTCGGTGCGTCGGCACCGGTGACCGCCCGCCAGTCGTCCAGCGCAAGCCAGAGGACCGGGGTGTGCGAATAGGACGCCGCGCCGCGTACGTCCGCCACGATGTACGACTCAGCACCCAGCCGGACCGAGTCGCCCGCGACCAGGCCCAGCTCGTCGGCCAGCGGTGCGGTGAGGACGACCTTGCCTCGGCCCACCAGTTCCGCGTCCGGAGTGACCGGGGAGCCGGGCCGGACTCCGATGGCGGTCGCCGGGGTGGTCTTCTCGCCGGTCGTCGCGCGGGTCGTGGCCAGACCGATCGGCTCTCCTTCGATGTCGGCCGAGGCCGGAACTCGTGAGGAGGCGAAGTCGGGGGTGTCTCCCGAGAAGACCAGCCGCTCGGTCCGCAGACCCGTGATCGCCGAGGTGCTCTCCTCACCCAACCCCTTGGTCAGGCCGCTGAGCAGCCCCACCAGCACCGTGATCATCAGCACGACGCCCACCATCAGCAGGAACCTGCCGCGGGCTTGAACCGCGTCCCTCCACGCGACGTACACCTGTGTCCTCCTCGCCTTCCGGCCACGGTCCGTGGCCACACATCCATGCTGGGCGATGCGGTGACCCGAGTCGTCGCCCCAAGGACGGGAGTGGGATCAACCTTTTGATCGATGGGCGCAGGGTGCGGGCTGCCTATGCTGGCCGGGTGACGAGTCCGCTGAGCCGAGCGCTGCCCCTGCTGCGGTTCCTCATCCATCTACTGGTCGCAGGGCTCCTGGCGATCACCGGGGTGGCGGCCGTCGTGGACGGCCCGCGCTGGGATGTCGTGGCGGCAGCACTCCTCGTTGCCGGGGTCTATGCCGCGGGGCGCCTGGTCCATGCCCGGCCGGGGCTCGTCCCGGTCTGGGTCGCAGCCCTCTCGACGACCTGGCTCCTGCTGGTGGTCCTCACGCCGATGGGGGTGTGGGTCGTCTTCCCCCTGTTCTTCGTCGCCCTGACCGCCCTCGCGCCGCGATTCTCGGTTCCGGTGGTGGGGCTGCTCACTGCGGCGGCCGTCGCGGCGTTCGCCTGGCATGCCGGACAGTGGTCCGTCGGTGCGGTGCTGGGTCCGGTGATCGGTGCGCTGGTCGCGATCGGGATCGTGACCGGCCTGCGGATCGCGACCGAGGAGAGCCAACGTCGTGGACGGCTGGAGGAGCGCGAGCGATATTCGCGCGAGGTGCACGACACCCTGGCTCAGGGGCTGGGCAGCATCCACCTGCTGCTGGGCGCCGCCGAGGGGCACCTGGAGCAGTCGCCGGAGCGGGCTCGAGCCCTGGTCAGCCAGGCCAGGGAGGTGGCCTCTGCGAATCTCGCCGAGGCACGTCGACTGGTGCGCGCCCAGGGGCCGGCAGACCTGGCCGAGCGCTCCCTGACCGAGGCGCTCGCGCGTCTGGCGGCAGCGGTGAGGGAGCCGTCGGTGACGCTGCGGGTGGACGGGCCACCGACCGCACTTCCCGGAACCCACGACGTGGCGCTCCTGCGCATCGCCCAGGAAGCCGTCAACAACGCCGTTCGCCACGCCGATGCCCGCCAGGTGGCGTTGACGTTGACCCATGCGCAGGACGAGGTCCTGCTCGACGTGGTCGACGACGGCAACGGACAGGTGCGCGAGGGAGACGGCTTCGGCATCGGCTCCATGCGCGCCCGCGCCGAGGAGCTCGGGGGCACCCTCTCGGTCGAGCCCTCGGCCGGCCACGGCACCGCCATCGCGGCCCGGCTGCCACTGTCCGTCGACGGGGGAGACTCTCCGTGATCCGGGTGCTGCTGGCCGACGACCATCCGGTGGTCCGCGCAGGACTGGCCGCCGTCCTCGCCCTTGAGCCGGACCTGGAGGTCATCCACCAGAGCGGTGACCCGGACGACGCCGTTGCATGGGCCTCCGCGCACGAGGTGGACGTCGTGCTGATGGACCTCCAGTTCGGTGAACACGTGCGCGGGATCGAGGCGACCCGGTTGTTGCGTGGTCTGCCGAGCCCGCCGCAGGTCGTCGTGCTGACGACGTACGACGTGGAGTCGGACGTGTTGGGCGCCGTCGAGGCCGGAGCGGTCGGCTACCTGTTGAAGGACGCCGGACCGGCCGAGCTCGCTGCGGGCGTCCGCGATGCTGCGATCGGGAAGCCGGTGCTCTCACCTTTGATCGCGCAGCGGCTCGTACGACGTACCCTCAAGCCGGCCACGGCGCTGACTGCGCGCGAGCTGGAGGTGCTCGGGCTGGTGGCCGAGGGGCTGTCCAACCAGCGGATCGGTGAGCGACTGTTCCTCAGCCAAGCAACGGTGAAGTCGCACCTGGTCCACGTGTTCGGCAAGCTCGGCGTGGACTCGCGCACCTCGGCGATCGCCGCAGCCAGGGCCGCCGGCCTGATCCGATGAAGGTATGCCGAACCTTCGATGCGACGAGCGGCGAATCGGCCTAGTGTCGTCAGTATGAAACTCAACGAGAAGCTTGAAGCAGCCTTCAACGACCAGATCACCCTGGAGTTCGAGGCATCGCTGGTCTACCGGCAGTTGGCCATCGAGCTGGAGC
>DATCYH010000617.1:0-1676 GCA_036570405.1 Nocardioides sp. | reverse complement strand
ACGCGTGACCAGCTCACGCTCGCCACGGTCGGGCAGTGCCTGGATCTCGTCTGGATAGACCGGCGGGACCGGGGTGTGCGAGACCAACGGGTGCTCGGGTCGGACATCCTTCGGCTCGTCGTCGGCGAAGAGCTCCTCATGCATCTTCTCGCCGGGTCGCAGACCGGTGAACTCGATCCGGACGTCGTTGCCGGACTGCGCGATGAGCTGGTTGGCGACGTCGAGGATCTTGATCGGCTCCCCCATGTCGAGGACCAGCGCCTCACCCGGACGTCCGATGGCACCGGCCTGGATGACCAGCTGGCACGCTTCTTCGATCGTCATGAAGAAGCGGGTCACCTCGGGGTCGGTCACCGTGACCGGACCACCGGCGGCGATCTGCTTGGCGAAGGCAGTCAGGACCGAGCCACGCGAGCCGAGCACGTTGCCGAACCGGACCGACAGATAGGTGCCGGGAGAGTGTTGGGCGTGCGCCGCGGTGATCCGCTCGGCGATCCGCTTCGAATAACCCAGCACCGACGTCGGGTTGGCCGCCTTGTCGGTCGAGACGTTGACGAAACGCTCGACATCCACCATCTCGGCTGCCTGGAGCACGTTCCAGGTCCCGTGGATGTTCGTCTTGAGAGCCTCAGCCGGATATTGCTCCAGCATCGGCAGGTGCTTGAGCGCCGCCGCGTGGAAGACCACCTGCGGACGACGATCGGCGAAGATCTTCTTCAGCGCATCCAGGTCACGGATGTCGTTGAGCACCACGTCATTGGAGTCGAGCAGCGCCCGTCCGTGGATCGAGAGCTGCACGGCGTGCAGTGCGGACTCGTCGCGGTCCAGCATCATCAGCTCGGCCGGCTCGAAGCGGTGCAGCTGACGGCAGAGCTCGGAGCCGATCGACCCACCAGCACCGGTGACCAGGATGCGCTTGCCCTTGACATAGTCGGCGATCGAGTCCACGTCGGTGTCGAGCTGGTTGCGGCCCAGCACGTCGGTGAGGTTGATGTCGCGCAGGTCGCGGATGCCGACGTGGTCGGTGAGCATCTGCGTCGTGGCCGGGAGCACCTTGACGTCGACCTTGGCCTTGGCCGCGCGCGTGGAGACATCGGCGATGGTCTGGGCCGAGGCACTTGGGATCGCCACAACGACCGCCGTGGCCCCAGTCTCCGAGGCCACCCTGTCGAGGGCGTCCAGATTGCCCACGACCGGGACATTGCGGATCCGGCGGTGCTTCTTGGCCGGGTCGTCGTCCAGCATCGCGACGGGGCGCCAGCGGGACTGGGGGTCGCGAAGCATCGAGCCGATGATCTCGCGGCCCGCCTCACCGGCTCCGATCACGATCACCGGGGTCGCGCCCGCACTGCCCCTGAGCGTCCGCATGTCGTCGTGCTCGCGCATCCAACGGAACGCGGCCCGCACCCAGGAGGCGACCACCAGAGTCGAGAAGGCAGCTGCAGCCGGCAGGCTGCGCGGCACCCAGATGCCGAAGAGGTTGACCACGAAGATCAGACCGCCGACGCTCATGGTGACCGCGCCGAGCAGGATCATTTCATAGAAGCTGGCGAGTGCCGCCCGACCCTCGTGGAGCCGCACGAAGCGGCCGATCAGCAGGTGGAGCCCAGCGCAGATGAATCCGACGACCACGACCTCGAGCCACGGGACCTTGCCCAGGTCCGAGCCCATCAGCA
>DATCYH010000616.1:0-5947 GCA_036570405.1 Nocardioides sp. | reverse complement strand
GGCCGCGACGGCACGGCGTACGGCGTCCTCGGTCGCCGGCTGCCCTGCCAGCGCCGACTCCACCCCCTGCGCCCGCAGCGGCGTGGATCCCATGTTGGTCAGCCCGATCCGCGCTTCGGCGATCGTGTCGCCCTCGGTGCGCACCGTCGCGGCCACCGCGACGATGGGCCACTGGTGGACCACCCGGACGAACTTCTCGTAGTGCGCGCCCCAACCGGTGTGCTTGGGGATCCGGACCGCGGTGAGGATCTCGTCGTCACCGATCGCGGTGGTCATGAAGTCCTCGAAGAAGTCGGCTGCAGCGACCGTGCGCTCCCCGCCGGCCCCGGTGATCATGAACTCGGCCTGCAACGCGAGTGCGGGCGCTCCCAGGTCGCCGGCCGGGTCGGCGTGGGCCAGCGCCCCACCGAACGTGCCTCGGTGTCGGATCTGCGCATCGGCGAGGTGCTCGACCGCCCGCTGGATGAGGTTCGCGTGTTCGGCGATCAGCGGATCCGTGCGTACGTCGGCATGGGTGGTCATCGCACCGACGACGAGGGCGTCGCCGTCGTCGCGCACACCGCGCAGGCTCTCGATGCGCCCGAGGTCGATCACCCACTCCGGCGCGTTGAGTCGCATCCGCAGCACCGGCAGCAGGCTCTGTCCGCCGGCGATGATCTTGGCCTCGTCACCGTGCTCGGCGAGCGCCGCCAGGGCCTCCTCCAGGGTGGCCGGGGCCAGGTAGTCGAACTGGGCGGGGATCATGAGTCTGCTCCGTCCGTGCGGTCAGCGGTGCCCTGGTTCCCGGACGCGGGGTCGAAGTGAGGCGCGGCCGCCTCCGTGGTCGGCTCGCCACCACCCCCACCTGAGTCGTGGATCGCGCGCCAGACGCGTTCGGGCGTGCAGGGCATCTGGATGTCGTTGATGCCGAAGTGGCGGATGGCATCGACCACGGCATTGACCACGGCCGGCGTCGAGGCGATGGTGCCGGCCTCGCCGACGCCCTTCGTGCCGAGCGTGTTCGTGGTGGCCGGGGTGGTGGTGTGGTCCACGTCGAAGCTGATCGTGTCCGCCGCGGTGGGGACCAGGTAGTCCACGAAGGACGCCGAGACCAGGGTGCCGGACTCGTCGTAGACCGCCTCCTCCCAGAGCGCCTGGGCGATTCCCTGGACCAGTCCGCCGTGCACCTGGCCGGCGACGATCAGCGGGTTGATCACGTTGCCGATGTCGTCGACGCAGGTGTACTTGCGCATCTTGACCGCACCGGTCTCGGTGTCGATCTCCACCGCACACAGGTGGGTCCCGTGCGGATAGTTGAAGTTCACCGGGTCGAAGGTGGCATCGCTGTCAAGGGACGGCTCGACGCCGTCGGGCAGGTTGTGGGCCGCGAAGGTCGCCAGCGCGATCTCACCGATCCCCATCCCCTGGTCGGTGCCGCACACGGTGAACCGTCCGCCCGCGAAGTCGAGGTCGTCCGCAGAGGCCTCGAGCAGGTGCGCCGCGATGGGCTTGGCCTTGTCGATCACCTTGTCCGCGGCCCGGACCAGTGCCTCGCCGCCGACCACCAACGACCTCGACCCATAGGTGTCCAGGCCCTTCGGCGTCACCTGGGTGTCGCCGTGCAGCACCTCGACGTCCTCGAACGGCACACCAAGCCGGTCGGCGACGATCTGGCTGAACGCGGTCTCGTGCCCCTGCCCGTGTGCCGAGGCACCGGTGAGCACCTCGACCTTGCCGGTGGGCAGCATCCGCACGCTCGCGTGCTCCCAGCCGCCGGCGCCGTAGTCGAGCGAGCCGAGCACCCGCGACGGCGCGAGTCCGCACATCTCGGTGAACGTCGAGACCCCGATGCCCAGCTGGACCGGGTCGTTGGCCTCGCGGCGCCGCGCCTGCTCCGCACGCAGCTCGTCGTAGCCGAAGTGCTCCTTGGCCAGCGCGGTGGCCGCCTCATAGTTTCCGGAGTCATATTCGAGCCCGGCCACCGACGTGAACGGGAACTCCTCGTGCTTGATCCAGTTCTTCTCCCGGATCTCGAGGGGGTCGACGCCGAGTTCCACGGCCAACTCGGTCATCATCCGCTCGATGGCGAACGTGGCCTCGGGGCGTCCGGCGCCGCGATAGGCATCCGTCCAGGCCTTGTTGGTGAGCACCGTCTGTACCTGGAAGCGATAGCTGGGGAACTTGTAGATCGCGTTGTACATGAAGGCGCCCAGCACCGGGACGCCACCGCCGATCAGGGCCACGTGCGAGCCGAGGTCCGCGAGCAGGTCGACCTTGAAGCCGGTGACCGTGCCGTCCTTCTCGGCCGAGAGGGTCAGCCGTTGCCACTGGTCGCGTCCGTGGTGGGCCGCCATCATCGACTCCGAGCGGGTCTCGGTGAACTTCACCGGCTTGCCCAGCCGTCGAGCCATCACCATCGCGATGAACTCCTCGGGCGTCGTCTGCAGCTTGCCGCCGAACCCACCCCCGACATCGGGGGCGATCACACGCACCTTGGCCTCCGAGACGCCCAGCACGGCGGCAAGCAGGAACCGCAGGATGTGCGGGACCTGGGTGGCCGACCACATGGTGATCTGCTCGCCGGTCGGGTCCACCACCACGGACCGTGGCTCCATGAAGGCGGGGATCAGCCGTTGCTGGCGATATTCGCGCTCGATGACGATGCCGTCCTGACGCGCCTTGGCAATCGCGTCCTCGACGTTGCCGCCGGTGCCCGCGTCGGCGGAGTCGAAGACCCACAGCGCCGACTTGTTGGTGCCCAGGTCGGGGTGGGCGAGGACGGTGTCCTCGGCCGACTCCTTGAGGTCGAGCGCTGCCGGGAGCTCCTCGTAGTCGACGTCGACCAGCTCGGCCGCGTCGCGGGCAGCAGCCGCACTTCGCGCCACCACGACGGCGACGATCTCGCCGGCGAAGGTGGCCCGGTCGATCGCGACCGGCGGATGCGCGGGGGTGACCTGGTCGGGGGTGATCGGCCACGCGTTCGGCAGGCTGCCCTGCTCCTCGGCGATGTCCTTCCCGGTGATCACGGCGACCACGTTGGGTGCGGCCTTGGCCTGGGAGGTGTCGATCAAGGAGATCTTGGCGTGCGCGAAGGGGCTGCGGACCATGCTCATGTGCAGCATGCCGGGCAGGGTGAGGTTGTCGGTCCAGCGGGTGCGGCCGGTAATCAGCCGCTGGTCCTCCTTGCGGCGCCGGTCCCTGCCGATCTCCGCTGCCGGCTGCTCGGTGACCGTCATGACCCGACCTCCTGGCCCGACGCCGTCTGCACGGCGCGCACGATGTTGTGATAGCCGGTGCAGCGGCACAGGTTGCCCTCGAGCCCCAGCCGGATCTCGTCCTCGGACGGTTTGGGGTTGTCGTTGAGCAGGTCGATGGACTGCATGATCATGCCGGGGGTGCAGAAGCCGCACTGCAGGGCGTGGCACTCGTGGAACGCGGCCTGCATCGGGTGCAACTCACCGTCCTTGGCGAGCCCCTCGACGGTGGTCACGTCGTGACCGTCGGCCTGGACGGCCAGGACGTTGCACGACTTCACGCTCCGGCCGTCGAGGTGCACCGTGCAGGCGCCGCAGTTGCTGGTGTCGCAGCCAATGACGGTGCCGGTCTTGCCGACCTTCTCGCGAAGGTAGTGCACCAGCAACATGCGGGGTTCGACGTCGTCGGACACCGTTGCCCCGTCGACGGTCATCTGGATCTTGGTCATGTGATCTCCCTGGAACGCTGTGCGGAGGGGTGACCCGGCTCACACTAGGAGGCGCTGGTTGGGCAAAGGTTGGCCCTGCGCGCAGGGACACACAGGGGACACACCGGGGGCAGTGCGGGGACACTGCGGAGACACACCGGGGGCACTGCGGCGCTCAGCGGGAGTTGCGCGCGGCGGCCAGCTTCCCCTTGAGCAGCGGCAGGGCTGAGTGCGCCGGAGCGGTGGCGAGTGCGGCCACCGCGCGCTCCAGCACGGCCACGTCGTGCGGCACCAGCTCGTGGTAGCGCAGGACCGCGTCGGGCTGGGGATCGACGAGCAGCGCCTCGCGCACCGCCACCGCGACGTAGTCGGCCAACTCGGTCAGCGCCGGCGAGTTGGTGCCCGGCAGGAGGTCGCCGCCATAGCCGTCGACGGCCGCCGCCACCTGACCGGCGCGCACCATTGCCAGCACGTGCTCGACGTCGGTCGCGACCGGCATCAACAATCGGTAGGGCCGCGAGCCGAGCTGGCCCCCCAGTGCAGCTCGCAGGTGGGAGACCTCCGCCTTGAGGGTGGAGAAGGTGATTGCCTGGTCGCCGTAGAGCAGCGCATGCAGCTGGTCGAGCGAGAGCCCGGCAGGGTGCAACGCCAGCAAGGAGAGGATCTCGGTCTGGCGCCGGTTCAGCAGGAGCCGCTGCCCGTCCAGGCGCACCTCGGCGGTGCCGAGCAGGGTCAGCACCAGTCCCGGGTCGCTGGTCTCCTCGATCGCGGAGGGGTGGTGGGCCGATCGAGGCATCGCCGACTCGATCAAGCGGGCCATCACCCGTGCGGTGGCCAGCCCGATCGGGTGGCTGCGGTCCCAGGTCGTGGACAGGTCGATCACCCCGAGCTTGCGCCCGCTGTGCGGGTCGAAGACAGGAGCGGCCCAGCACACCCAGTTGTGCACGATCGGGGCGTAGTGCTCGGCACTGAAGACCATCGCCGGCCGACCGAGGCGGTTGGCCAGGTCGAGCGCGTTGGTCCCGACCGACTGGTCGTCCCAGCGGCCGCCGGGCACGAAGTTCACCGATTCGGCCTTGCTGCGCATCACCCGACCGCCGCAGGTCCACAACACCCGGGTCTCGGAGTCGGTCACCGCGAGCACGAGGTCCCCGTCCTCGGCAGTACGACGTAGGTCGTCCTCGACCCGCTCGACCGCGACCTGCAGCGGTGAGTCACACCAGATCGATCGAGTCTCGCCCTCGTCGGCCAACGGCGCTTGGGGAACATCGGGACGCACCGTCGCCTCGGAGCGGGTCCAGCTGGTCAGGATCTCGGGACGCACCTGCGGTGCCGCACGGTCGCCCTGCTCGACGAAGCTGGTCCACGCGCGCATCGTCTGCAGTCGACGTGCCTCCAGCTTGCTGCGCACCATCAGGCTCCTGTCCTGCACGCCCGGCGCCCTGGCGGGCTGCGGGCCCGATACGCCACGAAGATACACCGCGGTGTGGCGCCCGTCACTCCCCGTGGATGCGCCCCTCGGTCGCCGCCAGCGGCTCGCCCGAACCGCCCCACCGGCGGGCGATGATCTCGGCAGCCACGCTGATCGCGGTCTCCTCCGGAGTGCGCGCCCCGAGGTCGAGGCCGATCGGGCTCGACAACCGGGCGAGCTCGGCCTCGGTGAGCCCGGCCTCGCGCAGTCGGTCGAGCCGGCCGTCGTGGGTACGTCGTGAGCCCATCGCCCCGATGTAGGCCACGTCGTCGATGCGCAGCGCGACCTCGAGCAGGGGTACGTCGAACTTCGGGTCGTGGGTGAGCACGCAGAGCACGGTCCGAGGGTCGATCCGCCCGGCCTCCTGCTCGGCGGCGAGGTAGCGGTGCGGCCAGTCGACCACCACCTCGTCGGCGTGCGGGAAGCGAGTGTTGGTGGCGAAGACGGGCCGGGCGTCGCACACGGTGACGTGGTAGCCGAGGAAGCTCCCGACCCGGGCCACTGCCGCGGCGAAGTCGATGGCGCCGAAGACCAGCATCCGGGGCTTGGGGGCGAAGGCCCAGACGAAGACCCGCATCCCCTCCCCGCGCCGTTCGCCGTCGGGTCCGTAGGTCAATGCCTCGCTGTGCCCCAGGGCGAGCAGGCCGAGCGCGTCGTCGCGGACCGCGGCGTCGGCGCGCGCGCTGCCCAGTGAGCCCTCGACCTGGCATGCCTGCCCGGCGGTGGGCCCAGCAGTGACCCCGACATCAGATCCGGCATCGGGCACGGCATCCGAACCGAGATCCGTCCCCGCAGGTGCACGGATGACCATCCGG
>DATCYH010000615.1:0-8392 GCA_036570405.1 Nocardioides sp. | reverse complement strand
GCCGGTGTTGGGCGAATGGCTCAACTGGCACCTGACGTTCAACTCCGGCGCCTCGTTCAGCATGGGGACCTCCTACACCGAGGTGCTCAGCGTCCTCGCCCTCGCCGCCACGATCTTCGTGGTCTACCTGTCGTTCCGCCTAGGCAGCCGCGGGTGGGCCGTCGGCCTCGGCTTCCTGCTCGCCGGTGTCGGGGGCAACCTGACCGACCGACTCTTCCGCGCTCCCGGCCCGTTCGAAGGGCACGTCGTCGACTTCATCGCCCTGCCCAACTGGCCGATCTTCAACCTCGCAGACATCTGCATCAACGTTGCCGCCGTGCTGATCATCGTCCAGACGATTCGCGGCATCCGACTGAACGGGACGTTGCATGACTGAGCAGCGCACCGTCCTGGTCCCCGAGGGTCTGGCCGGCGAGCGGGTGGACACGGCGATCGCCCGGATGTTCGGCGTCTCCCGCACCCGCGCGGCCGAGCTGATCGCCGAGGGCTACGTCCGGGTCGACTCCGCGGGGGTCGGCAAGTCCGACCGGGTCCACTCCGGTGCGATGCTCGAGGTCGAGTTCCCGCAGCGGGCCGACCCGCTGGAGATCAAGGCCGAGATCGTCGAGGGCATCAAGATCATCCACGACGACGACGCCATCGTCGTGATCGACAAGCCCGTCGGGGTCGCCGTGCACCCGAGCCCCGGCTGGACCGGGCCGACCGTGGTCGGGCACCTGGCCGGTGCCGGTTATCGGATCGCGACCAGTGGTGCCTCCGAGCGCCAGGGCATCGTGCAGCGCCTCGACGTCGGCACCTCCGGCGTGATGGTGATCTGCAAGTCCGAGCACGCCTACTCGGTGCTCAAGAACGCCTTCCGGCACCGCACCGTCGACAAGACCTACCACGCACTCGTGCAGGGGCACCCGGACCCGTTGACCGGCACCATCGATGCGCCGATCGGGCGGCACCCGAAGTCGGACTGGAAGTTCGCGGTGATGGCTGACGGCAAGCACAGCATCACCCATTATGAGCTGCTCGAGGCGCACCGCTTCGCCAGCCTGATGGAGGTCCACCTGGAGACCGGCCGCACCCACCAGATCCGGGTGCACATGTCGGCGCTCAAGCACCCCTGCGTGGGTGACCTGACCTATGGCGCGGACCCGACCCTGGCCAAGCGGGTCGGCCTGGAGCGGCAATGGCTGCACGCGGTCAAGCTCGGCTTCGAGCACCCCGAGTCGGGTGAATACGTGACCTATGAGGCGGACTATCCCGACGACCTGGCCCGCGCGCTGGAGATCATCCGCGAGGCACACTGAGCACCACCCGGAGATGCCGAGCACGAGCGTCCCGGCCGATGGCAGCCGTCCGCGAGGCGCGACAACAACTGGGATGATGCACCCATGTCTTCCGCGCTCATCCTGAGGCCGGCCGTCACCGATGACCTGCCTGCGATCGCCGAGCTCCACATCCGGGCACGCGCTGCCGCCGTACCGTCGATGCCGCCGATTGCGCACCCGCGCGAGGAGGTCGTGGCCTGGGTGCGCGGGTGGGACCTGTCGGCCATCGACGTGTGGGTTGCCGAGACTGAACACGTCCTCGGCTATCTGGCGCTGACCCCGACCTGGCTCGACGCCCTGTACGTCGACCCCGCAGCGCAACGAGGCGGTATCGGGACGGCGCTGCTCGAGGTCGCCACCAGCCTGCGCCCGGACGGGTTCGGACTCTGGGTCTTCGAGTCGAACCACCCGGCGCGCAGCTTCTATCGCCAGCACGGACTCGTCGAGCTCGAGCGGACCGACGGCGCGGACAACGAGGAGCGCTCTCCGGACATCCGGATGGCCTGGCTGGGGGAGCAGCCACTGGTCTTCCTGCGCAACCAGATCGACGAGGTCGACGACCAGCTCGCCGGACTGCTGGCTCGGCGGCAGGCGTTGACGGCCGCCGTACAGGTCCGCAAGCCCGTGGGTGGGCACGCCGGTCGCGACCCGCAGCGTGAGCGTGAGATCGCCGAGCGGATGGCGGCTCGAGCGCCGGCGTTGGGGCTGGAGCGAGTGGCCCGGATCGTCGATGTCGTGATCACCGAGAGCCTGGACGCCTCACAACCGCGAGGCTGAGGGACCTGTCGGTGGGTCGACGTAGTCTCGATCCCGACATCACCTAGGCTTGGTTCTCTTCCCCGCCAGCCGTCCGCGAATGACCTCGAAAGGCGTCCCCAGCTCCATGTCAGCAGCCTCCGGCGACGGGTTCGTGCACCTTCACGTGCACACCGAATACTCCATGCTCGACGGGGCCGCCCGCCTGGGAGACATGGCCCAGCACGTCGCCGAGCTGGGCATGCCGGCGATCGCGATGACCGACCACGGCAACGTGTTCGGGGCCTACGACTTCTACAAGAAGGCCAAGGACGCGGGCATCAAGCCGATCATCGGCATCGAGGCCTACTTCACCCCCAACATCTCCCGCTTCGAGCGCAAGGGCGTCAACTTCTACGACGGCGGTCCGGACGACGTCTCCGCGCGTGGTGCCTACACCCACATGACCCTGCTCTCGGAGAGCACCGAGGGCATGCACAACCTGTTCCGCCTCACCACCGGTGCTTGGCGCGACGGCTTCTTCAAGCAGCCCCGGATGGACCGCGAGCTCCTCGCCAAGCACGGCAAGGGCATCATCGGGACGACCGGCTGCCCGTCCGGCGAGATCCAGGTCCACCTGCGTTACGGCCAGTACGACGCCGCGCGCCAGGTGGCCGGCGAGTTCCAGGACATCCTCGGCAAGGAGAACTACTTCCTCGAGCTGATGGACCACGGCCTGTCCATCGAGAACCGCGTCCGCGACGGCCTGCTCAAGCTCGGCAAGGACCTCGGCATCCCGCCGATCGCGACCAACGACTCGCACTACGTCCGCAAGGAGGACGCGAAGTCGCAGGAGCACCTGCTGTGCATCAACTCCGGGTCCACGATGGACATCCCGGCCGGAGACGGACCGGGCCAGCGGTTCGCGTTCTCCGGCGACGGCTACTACGTGAAGTCCCCGGCCGAGATGCGCGAGCTATGGGAGGGGAAGTACCAGCTCCGCGAGGCCTGCGACAACACCCTCCTGATCGCCGAGCGGTGCAACGTCGAGTTCACCGAGGGCAACGGCACCTTCATGCCGCGGTTCCCCTGCCCTCCGGGGGAGGACGAGACCTCGTGGCTGATCAAGGAGGTCGAAACCGGGCTGAAGTTCCGCTACCCCAACGGCATCCCGGACGACGTCCGCAAGCAGGCCGAGTTCGAGCTCGGCGTGATCACCCAGATGGGCTTCCCGGGCTACTTCCTCGTCGTCGCCGACTTCATCAACTGGGCCAAGGACAACGGGATCCGGGTCGGCCCGGGCCGTGGTTCGGGCGCCGGGTCGATGGTCGCCTATGCCATGCGGATCACCGACCTCGATCCGCTCAAGCACGGCCTGATCTTCGAGCGATTCCTCAACCCCGACCGCGTCTCCATGCCCGACTTCGACATCGACTTCGACGAACGTCGTCGTGGTGAGGTGATCCGCTACGTCACCGACAAGTACGGCGACGACCGGGTGAGCTACATCATCACCTACGGCACGATCAAGGCGAAGCAGGCCGTCAAGGACTCCAGTCGGATCCTGGCCTACCCCTTCTCGATGGGGGACCAGATCACCAAGGCGATGCCCGCCGCGGTGATGGGCAAGGACGTCCCGCTCAAGGAGATCTTCGATCCCGAGCACAAACGCTACGGCGAGGGCGGGGAGTTCCGCACCCTCTACGACGGGAACCCCGACGTACGCCGTGTCGTCGACACCGCGATCGGCATCGAGGGTCTCAAGCGCCAGTGGGGCGTGCACGCTGCCGGTGTGATCATGTCGAGCGAGCCGCTTCTCGACATCATCCCGATGCTAAAGCGTCCCGCCGACGGCGCGATGATCACCCAGTTCGACTATCCGACGTGTGAGTCGCTGGGCCTGATCAAGATGGACTTCCTCGGGCTGCGCAACCTCACCGTGCTCGACGACGCGGTCAAGAACATCAAGATGAACCGCGACGAGGACGTGGTCCTGGAGGAGCTCGAGCTCACCGACCCCACGACCTACGAACTGCTCCAGCGTGGCGACACCCTCGGCGTCTTCCAGCTCGACGGTGGCCCGATGCGGGCCCTGCTGCGCTCGATGCGCCCCGACACGTTCGAAGACATCTCCGCCGTCGGTGCGCTCTATCGCCCCGGCCCGATGGGTGCGGACTCGCACAACAAATATGCCCGCCGCAAGACCGGTCGCGAGCCGGTGGAGCCGATCCACCCCGAGCTCGCCGAGGCGCTCGAGGACGTCCTGGGCGAGACCTACGGCCTGATCGTCTATCAGGAGCAGGTGATGGCGATCGCGCAGAAGCTGGCCGGCTACACCCTGGGTCAGGCCGACCTGCTTCGCCGCGCCATGGGCAAGAAGAAGAAGGCCGAGCTGGACAAGCAGTTCGAAACCTTCTCGGGGGGCATGCAGGAGCGCGGCTACTCAATGGCTGCGATCAAGACCCTGTGGGACATCCTGCTGCCGTTCTCCGACTACGCCTTCAACAAGGCGCACTCCGCGGCCTACGGCGTCGTCTCCTACTACACCGCCTTCCTCAAGGCGAACTACCCGGCTGAATACATGGCCGCGCTCCTGACGTCCGTCAAGGACGACAAGGACAAGATGGCGATCTACCTCAACGAGTGCCGCCGGATGAAGATCAGGGTGCTGCCCCCGGACGTCAACGAGTCCGCGCACAACTTCACCCCGGTCGGCACGGACATCCGCTTCGGACTCACCGCGGTGCGCAACGTCGGCAGTAACGTCGTCGACGGCATCGTCGAGGGCCGCGAGAGCAAGGGCCGCTATGCCGACTTCAACGACTTCATGGACAAGGTCCCGGTGGGGGTCTGCAACAAGCGAGTCCTGGAGTCCCTGATCAAGGCCGGCGCCTTCGACGAGATGAAGCACAAGCGCCGCGCCCTGGTCGCCATCCACGAGACCGCCGTCGACCAATATGTCGACATCAAGAAGAACGAGGCGATCGGCCAGGACTCGCTGTTCGCCCAGTTCGACAGCATGGACGGGGGCGTCGCCTCCTCCGGCTTCGGGATCTCGGTCACCGTCCCCGACATGGACGACTGGGACAAGATGACCCTGCTCAGCCACGAGCGGGACATGCTCGGGCTCTATGTCTCGGACCATCCGCTGATGGGACTGGAGCACGTCCTCTCCCAAGGCACCGACTGCTCGATCGGTGAACTGATGCTCGACGAGGAGCGTCCCAACGGGTCGCAGCTGACCGTCAGCGGGCTGGTGACCTCGGTCCAGCGCAAGATCACCAAGCGTGGCGATGCGTGGGCCACCGTGACGCTGGAGGATCTCGACGGCGCCATCGAGGTGCTGTTCTTCCCGAGCAGCTATCAGCTGGCCAGCCCCTACTTGGCCGAGGACTCGATCATCCGGGTGAAGGGCAGCCTGAGCAAGGACAAGGACCAGCCCGAGATCCGTGCCCAGGAAGTCAGCCTCCCGGACATCAGTGAGGGACCCAACGGTCCCGTGGTGATCTCGCTGCCCTCCACCAGGTGCACCGCACCCGTGGTGGAGCAGTTGCGTGAGGTGCTCGGCACCCACCCAGGCATGTCCGAGGTCCAGCTCCGACTGCTCAGTCGGGGCTCTACCACGGTGATGCGGCTCGACGACCGGCTCCGGGTCACCCAGAGCCCGGCCCTGTTCGCTGACCTCAAACAACTCCTGGGACCGGGCTGCCTTGGCCAGTGAACTGATGCAGCCGCCGCTGGAGACCCGCAAGGCCGTGCTGCAGGCCGTGATCGTCCTGGTGGTCTTCCTGGTGGCGGGCGCAGCCTGCGGGTGGTTGTGGCACCAGATCTGGGCGCCCGCGCCCACGGGTTTTGCCTATCAGAACGAGCCGGTCTTCGACGACGACGTGGTGTTCCGGGGCACCGGGCTGTACATGGTGATCGGCCTGACGGCGGGGCTGGTCCTCGGTGCCGTGGCGACCTGGTTCTTCGAGGCCGACGAGGTGCTGACCCTGGCTGCGGTCGCGCTCGGATCCGTCGCCGCCGGCTGGCTGATGGTCGCTGTCGGCTCCGCGCTGGGCCCCGAGTCGATGTATGCCGCGGCGCAGGGTGCCGAGGACTTCACCGTGATCGAGGCGAATCTCGAGGCAGGCAGCCTGGTGCCGTGGATCGCGTTCCCCGGCGGCGCCCTGGTCGGTGCCGTCGTGGTCCTGGTCGCCTTCACCTCAGGTCCGGCGACGCGATCACAGGTGGCCGAGCACCCGGTCAGCGACCGATACGAGCCGTGATCGCGCCGGTCACCCTGATCAGATCCGCAGGGGCGAGGCCGAGGTCGAGGCCGCGCCGCCCACCGGAGACATAGATGACGGAGTGCTCGAGCGCACTCGCGTCGAGCACGGTCGGGTGGGTCTTCTTCTGGCCGATCGGGGAGATGCCCCCGACCACGTAGCCGGTCGCTCGCTGTGCCGCCGCCGGGTCGGCCATCGTGCAGCGCGAAGCGCCCACGGCCCGAGCCAACGCCTTGAGGTCGAGCTGGCCGGTCACCGGCACGATGCCGACCACCAGTCGTTCGCCGGTGTCGGCCAGCAGAGTCTTGAAGACCTGCGCCGGCTCCAGCCCGAGCAGTTCGGCAGCCTCGAGCCCATAGCTGGCCGCACGCGGGTCGTGCTCATAGGGATGCGCCGTGAACTCCACCCCGGCGGCACCGAGCGCGACCGTGGCCGGCGTACCGGCGCTGCTCCCACGTGGTCCGGAGCGCTTCGCCATCAGTTGGGGCACCAACCCGTGCGCGACACCTCGGTGGCGGGCAGGGACGGCAGCGCAGTCATCGCGCGCACTTCCTCGTGCAGCATGTCGGAGAGCATCACCAGGCGCAGGCTGGCGTCCTCGGCCTCCAGCAACGACTGCCGCTGGCCCATCGTGAGCAGACACGTCGCCGACAGCGTCCAGGAGAGGTACGTCGGGTCCTGCGGCAGATCGCCGATCAGCACGTCCTCACCCCGGATGCCGGACAGGACCTGCCGATAGTCGTCGAATCGCTGCCGGGCACGGGCCGCGATCAGTGGATCGACCTGCTCCTGGTCATCGACCAACACCTCGACGTCGCCAGCCAGGAACTCACCGGTCGTCTCCAAGGCATCGAGCCGGAGTCGGGATCGGCCGACTGCGACGATGTCGAAGCTCCCGTCACGTTGTTCCTCGACCTCGGTCAGTTGGAGGATGCAGCCGATCCGGTGCAGCGACTGGCCGCCTCGCTCACCCACCTCGTAGCCCTCTCGGATCGCGCAGGAGCCGAAGACGCGCTCCGCCGGATCTGGGTTGCGCAACAGCTCGTGGACCAAGGCCCGATAGCGATCCTCGAAGACCCGAAGCGGCACGGAGATCCCCGGGAACAGCACCGTGTTCAGGGGGAAGAGCGGCAGCTTCTCGGTCATCTGGCCAGCGTATCCGGTGCCCGCACGTAGGGCAGGATGTCGCTGTCAGCCATACGAACGCAGGAGCATCTTGATGAGACGTGTCGTCGCCGTGGCAGCCGGGTTCTGGTTGCTGGTCGACCTGTTGCGGGTCTGGACACCCTCGTTGATCACCATCTTCGGGCAGGCTGCCTCGACGCCTGCCGAGCTGATGGGAGCCTTCGCGCTCGGCTGCGTTCTGGCCGGTGTCCTGCCCCGGGTGGCGGTCCGGTTCGGGCTGCCGGCGACGCCGACCCTGCGCGCCGCGCTCCTGGTTGCCCTGGCCTGCCGGATCGCGCTCATGCTCACCGACGGGGGACAGGCCCAGCTGTGGCTCGCCTCGATCGGAGTCGCGGCGGCGGTGGCCTGGACGGTGCTGGTCACAGAGCAGTACGGCGACGAGCTGGTCGAGGGCTTCCTTGCCGCACTGGCCCTCGCCGCAGTCACCCACGCAGCGCTGGGCACCTGGGCGGCGGTGTGGCGTGATGACCCCTGGGGCTGGGCGCTCCTGGCAGTACAGGTGGTGCTGGTCCTGGTCACCGTGCGCGAGGAACCCAGCGGCCCTGCCCCGGCCCGACTGGCCCTGGCCCTACTCCCGGCCCTCCTCATTGCCGGGGTCTGGGCAGCCAACCCGGCCCGCGGCTCCGTCGTCTCCGAGGCCGGCGGACCGATGGTGGTGGTGCTGGCCACGATGGTGGCAGTCGTGCTGGCCAGGTTCGCCCCGTTGCGTCCGGACCTTGTCCGCCGGGCGCTTCCGGTGGCCGGTGGGCTGCTCGCCGTGGCGTCCGCGCTGGTGCTTGTCCCGCTCGAGACGCCAGCCTGGAGTGCCGTCGCCTACGCGTTGGCGATGCCCTGCCTGGCCCTGCTGCTGCTCGGCATCAACCAGGTCGGCAGGACCGATTCGGG
>DATCYH010000614.1:0-1733 GCA_036570405.1 Nocardioides sp. | reverse complement strand
TGACCGCCACCGCTCACGCGACCCGGACCACACGGTTCGGCGAGCAGGTGCTCATTTCGCTCAGTGGTCGCCTGACTTGGGTCTCGGCCCATCGGATCGACGACGATGCGACCCGTCCCGAGGAAGGCGCGGCACAGCCGGGAGCGTAGCCAGCGGCCAGCTCACTCGTTGCTGAGTCACCTGATTCCCCACGAGGAGCCGCCACGCTGTGCGACGTACCACTGGACTATGTGCCCTGCTCGCCGCTGCCGTCCTCGGCACCGGATTCCTGACCGCCGACCCCGGTCGCGGGGTGTCAGCAGAGGCCGCGGCGCCGGCCCCGGCGTCGGCCCCGAGCACCCGGCGCGACGTGATGTTCGTCGGCAACAACTGGGCCGGGACCGCGACCGTCGTCGACGCCCGGACCTACAGGCCGATCAAGACCATCAACATCGTGCCTGACAAGCAGCAGGAACTGAAGGACATCTATCTCAACCCGGTACGGCTGCTGCTCTATCTGGCCATCCAGCAGGTGGTGGCCGAGGGCCATGACCAACTCGTCGACGACATGTTCACCACTCCCGACGGCAACTTGGTCGCGGTCTCACGCCCGAGCTTCGGTGATGTCGTGTGGATCGACCTGGCCACCAACAAGATCGTCGCCGAGCAGCAGATGGATGGCTTCCGGACCGACCACATGCAGGTCTCCCCCGACGGCAAGCGGTTGCTGGTCTCCGACTCGACCTCCAAGCAGGTCATCGAGTTCGCCCTCGGCGGACGCGGCCAGTCGTGGACCGGGAAGCGGATCCGCACCTTCACCTCGGGCGAGACCCCGCACGAGAGCAACTACACCAAGGACGGCGAGCGGATCTTCCACGCCAGCATCGGCCGGGTCTACACGCCCCTCGACGCGGGCGAGCTCGGGCCACTCGGTGACCTGATCAAGGCCGACCGCTGGTTCCAGATCGTGCGGAACTCCGACTTCAAGGTCCTGCGGCGCTGGGACATGGGCAAGGAGCTGGCCGAGTTCGGGCTGAAGAACATGAGTTCGGCGGTCCGCCCGATGGCGATCTCCCCCGACGAGCGCTATGTCTATCTCCAGGTCTCGTTCTTCCACGGCTTCGTCGTCTTCGACACCCAGGCCAAGGACGCCAACGCGACGGTCGACTACACCTTGGGCGACCTGCCCGAGCCGCGCACGGGCAAGGTCATCCGCACCGTCAACCTGCGCCAGAGCGAGGCGGTGAAGAGGATGCTGCGCGAGCAGTACACCCTCGACTCCGCACACCACGGCCTCGCCATCGACCGGACGGGTAAGAAGCTCTGCGTCGCAGGCACGATGTCCGACTATGCGGCGCTGATCAGCACCGACGGCAAGCAGCGGACCTACTTCGATGGCGGGAGCAAGCCTTATTGGGCGACCACCAGCCCCTTCAACAACACCTGCTGGGTCTCGATGAGCGGCACCGATCAGGTCTTCGTCATCGACTATGCGACCCGGAAGGTGATCCGCAAGATTCCCGTGGGCACTCATCCGCAACGGGTCCGCGAGGGTCACCTGAGTGTGCGGGTACAGCAGGCCTGGGCCAAGTGACTCAGGTGCTGGCGAACAGCTGGACGACGTAGTACTTCCCGCCGGCCTTGTAGGCAGAGATCGACATGTAGCGGAAGTTCTTGCTCAAGATGTTCTTGCGGTGTCCCCAAGAATCCATCCAGCCATCCACCACGGCCTTCCCGGTGCGGAATCCGACGGC
>DATCYH010000613.1:0-2739 GCA_036570405.1 Nocardioides sp. | reverse complement strand
GACGAGCGACAGAGCAGGAACGAATGGACCCGCCTCCGGGCGCTCGCCTGTTTAGGGGCAGCGATGTCACGTCCCAGACAGCAGGCGCTACCACCATCTTTCCGATTGAGTTGGACGGTCGTGAATTCGAGCCGAAGAAGGGTGGTTGGAAGACGAACGCACCCGGCATGGAACGTCTGAAGGCCGCTGATCGACTCCACATCATCGGCAACACGCTCACCTACCTTCGATACCTCGACGATTTCAGCGTCTTCCCGCGAAACAATCTCTGGGACGACACGGTGACGTCCGGCTTCGGTGACGCCAAGGTCTATGTAGTCCAAACCAATCCGCGGATTGTCGAGCGGTGCATGCTCATGTGCACTGATCCTGGGGATCTGGTCCTCGATCCGACCTGTGGGTCGGGCACGACGGCGTTCGTGGCGGAGCAGTGGGGACGGCGGTGGATCACCATCGACACCTCTCGCGTCGCGCTGGCCCTCGCCCGTCAGCGGCTGATGGGGGCGCGGTTCCCCTACTACCTGCTGGCCGACTCGGCGGAGGGGCGCGCCAAGGAGTCGGCGCTGTCGGCCACTCCCCTGCCGCCGGCCACGCCGACCGGCGACATCCGCCACGGCTTCGTCTACGAGCGGGTGCAGCACATCACGCTGAAGTCGATCGCCAACAACCCCGACATCCGTGATGGCATGAGCCGCGAGGAGATCGACGCCGCGATCAAGCGCCACGCCGACTTCGAGCTGCTGTACGACAAGCCATACGAGGACCGGAAGAAGGTGCGGGTCACAGGCCCGTTCACGGTCGAGAGCCTGTCGCCGCACCGGAGCCTGTCGTTCGCCACCACGTCGGAGCCCGTGGCCGAGCGAGCGGCCGCCGAGGACCCGGATGCCCCGACCTTCGAGCAGACGGTGCTCGAGAACCTGCGGGCCGCCGGCGTGCAGAACGGGCGGCGGGCGGAGCGGCTCAGCTTCGACGTCGTCGAGACCTACGCTGGCACCCACATCCAGGCCGTCGGGGTCCGCGAGGAGGCACCGGAGGGCGCACCGAAGCGGGTGGGCCTGTCGATCGGCCCGCAGTACGGCACGGTGTCGGCCAAGTTCGTCGTGAACGCCGCCCGGGAGGCGGGCAAGGACATGGACCTCGACCTGCTGTGCGTCCTGGCCTTCGCCTTCGAGCCGCAGGTGCTCGGCGCCAACGACGACTACGTGGCGTCCGATGAGGGCTTCGACGTGGCCGCCGAGCGCTCCCTGGGCCGCATCCCGGTGCTGCTCGTGCGGATGAACGCCGACCTGCTGATGGGCGAGGACCTCAAGAAGACGGGCGCCGGGAACCTGTTCACCGTCTTCGGCGAGCCCGACATCGACGTGCGCGAGGAGGGTGACGAGATCGTGGTGCAGCTCAACGGCGTCGACGTGTACGACCCCACCACCGGTGAGGTGCGCAGCGACAGCACCGACCAGGTGGCGCTCTGGATGATCGACACCGACTACGACGGCGAGAGCTTTTTCGTGCGCCACTGCTACTTCACGGGCGGGCAGGACCCGTACAAGCGGCTCCGCTCGGCACTCAAGGCCGACATCGACGCCGACGCCTGGGCCACCCTCTACGCCACCGAGTCCCGCCCGTTCCCGCGGCCCGCCACCAGCCAGATCGCGGTGAAGGTGATCAACGACTACGGCGACGAGGTGGTCAAGGTCTTCGACCTGTAGGGCGCTGCCGCGGGAGCGTCCGGGGTGCTGTCGCAGCCCCTCGGTAGTCCCGGCAACATGAGGTTGGCCTACGACGAGCGGAAGTTCGCAGAGCTGCTGCTCTACGTCTCCGAGAGGCTCCGCGGCGACGTAGCCGGCGGCGCCACCAAGCTCAACAAGGTGCTGTACTTCGCTGAGCTCACCCATCTGCGCCGTCACAACTCGGTGATCTCCGGGTGTGAGTTCCAGAAGCTCGCCCACGGTCCGGCGCCGCGTCAGCTCGTCCCGGTCCGCAGACGACTGCTGGAATCCGGCGAGGCTGAGATCGAGCAGGACGACTTCCTCGGACGTCCGCAGCACAGGCTCGTTCCTCGGCGCCCGGCCGACCTCTCGGTGTTCAGCCCCGAGGAGCGCCAGACGATCGACGACGTGCTCGATCAGCTCTCCGGGCTCACCGCTCGCCAGGTGAGCGACCTCTCGCACGAGGAGCCTGGCTGGCAGCTCACCGAGCAGGGTGAGACGATCCCGCCGGCGGCAGCGTTCATCGCGCTGGAGCAGATCTCCACTCCCACCAGCCGCCGTCAGTCGCGCGAGGTCGCGGAGACCTACGGGATCTCGATCCCCGGTTGACGTGCACGAGGTGCGGGTGGGCTAACGGTGTCGTCGCGATGGCGTTCGTTGAACGACTGAGCGGCTTTCCGACCGCGAATCCCGAGGTCGACGGGCTCGCCTGGTTGGAGGCGAAAGTCCTGGTCAGACCACTGTCACACCCCCTGGGCAGAATGTTCGCATGGTCCGGTTTGGTCTCGAGCAGCGGGTGGCGATCGCCGAGGAGGCGGTGCGCCAGGCTGTCGCCACGCTCGATCCTGATGCCTTGGCGCCGGCTGAGGCGGGCCGGTTGCTGGCTGCTCTCGATCAGGTAGCGCGGGTAGCAGCCGCGGGTTCAACGCTGCTGGCTCGCCGGGTCGCCGATGGCGACGAGTGGCGTCAGGCTGGCTACGCCAGCGCTGCGGAGCTCCTGGCGGCTCAGACCGGCTGCTCGCTCGGTGCGGCT
>DATCYH010000612.1:0-6013 GCA_036570405.1 Nocardioides sp. | reverse complement strand
CATCGTATGTTGTACTGGAAGTACAAACCAGTGATCTAGACGATCGGTTGTGTTCAGTGAGTCGAGACGATCGGGCCGGGACTGCTGTTCTCACCGGTCGAGGCGCTCGCCCAGACCGGCTTCGCTGTCGCGGCCGGGCTCCTTCTCGACACGTTCGTCGTGCGCACTCTCGTCGTCCCGGCTTGCGCCGCGCTGTTCGAGGAGGGCAGCTGGTGGCCACACCCCCGGCCGGCCCACGCCCCGGCAGCCGTAGAGCCAGCCCCAACACCTCCCAGGCACCCGTGAACCCGATGACCAGAGAGAAGTCATGACTAGCCAGCAGCTCACCTACAGCCCGTTCGACCCCACAGTGATGGAGGATCCCTACCCCGTCTATCGGCAGCTTCGCGATCACGCCCCGGCGCACTGGTCGCCGGAGGCAAGCACCTGGGTGCTCAGCAGGCACGAGGACGTCTCGGCGGCCCTGGCCGACCCAACGACGTACTCCTCGGCGTCCGGCATCTTCCCCACCCCACCCGGCGTGGACATGACCGAGCTGTTCCTGCCCATGCTCATCATGAGCGACCCACCCCGGCACACGCAGCTGCGCCAACTCGTCAGCAAGGCCTTTACCCCGCGTCGCATCGCAGGGCTCGAAGGACACATCCAGACCCTTGTCGACGACCTCCTGGACACAACCCCCGAGACCGGCCCCTGGGACTTCGTCTCTGAGTTCTCCGGACCTCTGCCCGCGATCGTGATCGCCGACATGCTCGGCGTGCCGCGTGAAGACCGCGACCGCTTTCGGACCTGGTCCACCACCCTGATCCAGTCCAACCCGGTGCGAGGCGAATTCGGCGCCGGGCTGGACGCCGCTGCAGCCCTCTACGAGTACTTCTCCGCATTCCTCGCTGACCGACGCGCGCACCCACAAGACGACCTCATGACAGCGCTCGTCCAAGCCGAGGTGGACGGCGAGCACCTCACCGAGGAAGAACTTCTCGGGTTCTGCCTGCTGCTGCTCGTCGCCGGGCACGAAACGACGACCAACCTGCTGTCCAACAGCGCTGTCATCCTCGCCCAACACCCTGAGGACCGACGCGCTCTGGCCGACGAGCCCGAACTCGTGCCAGCAGCCGTCGAAGAGCTGCTTCGCTACGACTCACCGGTCCAGGGCCTGGCACGCACCCTGACCCGACAGGTCGATCTGCACGGTCAGGCTATGGCAGCCGGCGACACCGTGCTGCTGCTCTTCGGCTCAGCCAACCGCGACGACCACGCGTTTCCCGACGCAGACCACTTCGACATCCACCGTGGCCCCGAACGACAAGTCGCGTTCGGGCGCGGCATCCACTTCTGTCTCGGCGCATCCCTGGCCCGCCTCGAAGCACGCATCGCTCTGCGAGCACTCCTCACCCGCCGCCGTGACTGGGATGTCGACATCGACTCCGCGGTCCGACTCCGCTCAGGCCCGATCCGCGGGTTCGCATCGCTACCCATTCAGTAGGTCAGCCACTCACCATCCAGTCCCACGAAGGAGTACCCGTGAAGGACCGACCCAAGCCGAGCCGCGCAACAGTCCTCCACAATCTGATCGAGGCCATCCTCACCCGAAACGATGGGCACATCCCCACCAACATCGAAGGCACCGACACCTACTTCAACAATGTGGAGGACCTCGCGAACGCGCTCCTGCTCCGCTGGCACACCCGTCTCGTGGCATCCCTAGAACGCGGCCTCGTCGACGACCCTGAAGACCGCAGGGAGGCCGTCATCGAAGCCTGGCGGCACGCCTCCCGGACCTACTCGGGCGTACGCAAAGTCATAGACGAGATGGCGGAGGACCCGCCCACCGACGTCATTGCCCACGCCGTGCTGGCCACCGCTCGTAACGACTGGGCTGCCATGGCCATCGCAGCCGGACTGGCCAGCGGCATCGACGAGCTAGGAGCTCGGGTCGGCCAGCGCCTCGAACTTGAGGCGCGACGACGCAACCTCACGGAACAGAGCCCAGCCAACAAGTCTCTGGCGCCATCATTGCTCGGCACACTGATGGCTCATCTCGTCGGGCGAGTGCTCCCCAAAGCCTCTACCGATTCCGCTCGCCCATCCGGTTCTGCCGGAGCGACGGCGAGCCCGCAGGACTCTGGGTCGGTTCGACACACGACGCCCACCCAGTCGCCATTGGACTCAGTCAGGTCAGTTCCGCCACGAGATCCGTGATGTGGCGCAGCAGTGGAACCGCGATGGCTTGCTCCTCAGCCGTGAGAGATCTCCAGGCCACCGAGAGTCGGTCGGCGACAAGGCCGCGCTTGGCGGCCAGAAGTTGCTCACCTCGCTCGGTGAGCGTGAGCACGCGCCGGCGGCGGTCGTCCTCAGCCGGGATGCGGCGCAGCAGACCTGCGCTTTCCAGGCTGGCCGCCTGTTGGGTCACCGTCGGCTGGCTCAACAGCGTGTACGTCGAAATGGCGCCGATGCCCTCAAGACCGCAGATCTGCACAGCATCCAGCAAGACCAACTGCGGCACGGTGACGTCTTCGAAGAGCGGCTGCAGGCGTCCCCTGGTCCGCCGCGCGACCGCGAGCAGAGCCAGCACCGCATCAGCAAACTGGCTTCCGCTGTCCGCGGCGACCACTTCACCACCAGCACCCATACGAGCTCCCGTAGTCCATGGCCACTCATTGACAACACCGGCGCCGAGGGCGATCGGCGACCATATGTTGCGTCACGCTACCGGCCTGCCCTCGACGGACAACTGCTGGGCCAGCGGCAACAATGGGTATCTAACTGCTCAATAGGCAATGTTGCTCATTGGGCAACAGGCGTCATACTCAGGGCATGAATCGTGGGTTGCGGGACCTCAAGCGCGAGGCGACGGGACGGGCGCTCGCCCAAGCCGCCTTCGAGCTGACCCGTGAGCGCGGGCTGTTCGGGTTCGTCACCGCGGATCTCGTGCAGCGTGCTGGCTACTCGCGTCGCACGTTTGCGAACCACTTCTCCTGCAAGGAGGAGGCAGTCGCGTCAGTCGCGTTCGGTGGTGTCGAGGACGCCAGCGCGATCCTGGCCGGCCTGCCCGCGGATCTGCCGTTGCTCGATGCCCTCCTGGCCGTCATGAAGGATCAGCTCACTGCGGACACGTTGGTGAGGATGCGCGAGCTGATGGCGATGGCGCGGGAGTACCCGACCCTGGAGCCCTACGTCCTAGGCGTTCAGCAACGCATGCGCCACACTGCCCAGGAACTCTTGGGGTCGGCAGCCGGGGACCGGTACCCCGCCGTCTACGTACCTCTGCTGTTCGGCGCCGTGTACGGCGCTGTCATGGCTGCCCTGGAAGGAACTCTCGACGTGCACCTGGACGGCGAGAGCGACGCCACCCCTACGTCGATGGACTACAGCTCGTTCCTCGACCTCACCTTCGACTACCTGCGCCACGGCCTCTAGACGCCCGCCGCTTCTCGCCCCCAAGGAGAACCCGACCCATGTCCACCATCTTGTACCGGCTCGGACAAACCGCGTTCGGCAGGCCGTGGCTCTTCATCGCGGGCTGGGTCGCGGTCCTCGCCGCGGTCGTCGGTGCCGTGGCAATCAACGGCGTGAGCGTCAGCTCCGAGATGAAGATCGAGGGCACCCAGGCCCAGACCGTGCTCGACCGCGTGGCCGATGAGCTCCCTGAGGCCTCGGGGGGTCAGGCCAGCGTGGTCTTCACTGCACCGGACGGTGAGCGCCTCGACACTCCAGAGCGACTCGCGGTCATCAGCGGCACCGTCGGCGACGTCTACGACCTCGAGAAGGTCGTCAACCCCCTCGACGCCGCGCTGGGTGGCGCTGAAGAGGACCCAGCGGACACTCCGCGAAAGAATGCACCGGTCGATCCCCAAGCCGGGTCGGACCAGCAGGCGCCCCCGTATCAGCCGCTCGTGGTGGACGGGGCCCCAGTGCCTGGCGTGCTGGTGTCCTCGGACGGACAGGTCGCCTTGTTCCAGTTCCAGTTCACGGTCGCCTCGACCTCGTTGACCGATGACGACGTCTCCTCGGTGGTCGAGGTGGTAGAGCGCGCCGAGCAGGGAACGGGGATCACCGTTCTCCCGAGCGACTCGCTCAAGGCACTCGAGATCCCCGTCGGCATCGGCGAGGTGATCGGTCTCGCCGTCGCTGCCCTCGTGCTGGTGCTCACCCTGGGTTCCCTGATCGCGGCCGGCCTGCCCCTGATCACAGCGCTCGTCGGGGTCGGAATCGGCGTGGGTGGCGCCTACGCGCTCTCGACGGTCGTCGAGATGAACTCCGCCACCCCCGTCCTGGGTCTCATGGTCGGCCTCGCGGTCGGCATCGATTACGCGCTCTTCGTCGTCAACCGGCAGCGACGGCTGATCCTCGACCGAGGGCTCACCGCCCGGGAGGCAGCCGGCAGAGCAGTCGGCACTGCGGGCAGCGCCGTGTTCTTCGCCGGCCTGACCGTCCTCATCGCGCTGACCGCCCTGACCGTCATCGGCATCGCGACGTTGTCGACTATGGCCCTGGTCGCTGCGTCCACGGTGGCCCTGGCAGTGCTCATCGCCCTCAGCCTTCTGCCCGCGCTGCTAGGCCTAGTCGGGGAGCGGATCTGCTCGGACAAGGCCCGAGGCCGGCGCCGCGCCAAGGAGGACGCGGAGTCGCACAGCGTCGCCGACCACTGGGTGAAGACTGTGATCAGGTTCAGGTGGCCCGTCATCGCCGGCGTGGTCGCGATCCTCGGCGTGATGGCGATCCCCGCAGCCAGCATGAACCTGGGCATCCCCTCCGGCGCGACCGCGAACCAGGACACCGCCGCTCGGCAGAGCTACGAGGCCGTCTCCCAAGGCTTCGGTGAGGGATTCAACGGCCCCCTCCTAGTCACCGCAGAGCCCACCGGCACCGCAGGACGTGTCACCCCCGAGCTGACCGCGAAACTGATCACTGGGTTCCAGGACCGAGACGACATCGTGCTGGCCACCCCCGTCGGCATCAACGAGGCCGGCGACCTCGCCGTGTTCAGCATCATCCCCACCTCAGGCCCCAGCGACGAGGCGACCAGCGACCTCGTGAAGTCACTTCGCGAGCGCGACAGCGCGATCGCCCAGGACAACCAGGTGCAGTTGGGCGTGACCGGCTTCACCGCCATCGGAATCGACATGTCCGACAAGATCGCCAGCGTGCTTCCGCTCTACCTCGGCATCATCATCGTGCTTTCCGTCCTGATTCTGATGGTCGTTTTCCGCTCGGTGGTCGTCCCGATCAAGGCCACAGCCGGCTTCCTGCTCAGCATCCTGGCCACCTTCGGTGCCACCACCGCAGTCTTCCAGTGGGGCTGGGTCAGCGAACTCTTCGGCTTCGACACCGGCGGTCCGCTCATGAGCTTCATGCCGATCATCGTGACCGGCATCCTCTACGGACTCGCCATGGACTACGAGGTCTTCCTGGTCTCCTCGATGCGCGAGGCACACATCCACGGCCAGGCAGCGCGACCAAGCGTCGTCCACGGCTTCGACCACGCCAGCCGGGTCGTCGTCGCAGCCGCCATCATCATGGTCGCGGTGTTCTCCGGCTTCATCTTCAGCCACGACATCATGATCAAGCAGGTCGGCTTCGCACTCGCCGCCGGCATCCTGATCGACGCATTCATCGTCCGGTTGACCCTCGTACCGGCGCTCATGGCCGTCTTCGACGACAGAGCATGGTGGCTTCCCCCCTGGCTCGACCGGCTACTGCCGGACCTCGACATCGAGGGCGACAAGCTCCTGACCATGCTCGACGAGCAGGCCGGAGTCACTGACCGATAGGACATCAAGATCCCAGGCTGATGGAGAACAGACCGCCAAAGGTGCGTCGTGCTTCGGCCGGGTTCGCGCTCCAGGATCCGCTGCGCGGAGAAGGCCGCGGAGCAAGAGGCTGCGATCTCTTCGCCACCCCGTGATGCGCGTCGACCTCATCTGCCGGAGGGAACAGACCCTTCACCCAGCGGACAACCTGGACTTTCCGGCCCGGTTAGTGTCCGAAATATCGGAGGCCGCCTCAAGGT
>DATCYH010000611.1:0-8386 GCA_036570405.1 Nocardioides sp. | reverse complement strand
CAATGTGACCTGCGCCGGACTACCCGTCGTGACCCTCCAACAACTTGCGCTTCTGCAGCTTGCCGGTGGGGGTGCGCGGCAGTTCGTCGACGAAGGCGAACGACCGCGGAACCTTGTAGGTCGCGATCCGCTCACGGAGGTACGCCGTCAGCTCGTCGGCCAGCGCCGGGCCGCCCTCGTGCCCCGGGGCGACCTGGACGACGGCGTGCACCCGCTCCCCCATCTCCTCGTCGGGCACGCCGATCACGGCGACGTCGAGGACCTTCGGGTGCAGGGTCATCGCGTTCTCGGTCTCCTGCGGATAGATGTTCACCCCGCCGGAGATGATCATGAACGCCTTGCGGTCGGTCAGGTAGAGGAAGCCGTCCTCGTCGAGGTGCCCGATGTCTCCGGTGGTCGCCCAGTTGTCGTGCACGGGGTGCTGCGCCTCGCGGGTCTTCTCCGGGTCGTTGTGATAGCTGAACGGCATCACGTCGCGCTCGAAGTAGACCAGGCCGGTCTCGCCGACGGGCAGCTCGGGACGATCCGGGACCGACTCGTCGCAGATCCGCACGGTGCCCAGGACGCCCTTGCCGACCGAGCCCGGTCGCTCGAGCCACTCCTGGGAGTTGATCAGGGTGACACCGGCAGCCTCGGTCGCGGCGTAGTACTCCTGCAGGATCGGGCCCCACCACGCGATCATCCGCTGCTTGACCTCGATCGGGCACGGCGCGGCCGCGTGGATGGCGATCTTGAGGCTGGAGACGTCGTACTTCTCCCGGACGGCGTCGGGCAGCTTGAGCAGCCTGACGAACATCGTCGGCACCCACTGACTGTGGGTGACCTTGAACTTCTCGATGTTGATCAACGCCTGCTCGGGATCGAAGCGCGGCATGATCACCGCGGTGCCGCCGGTCGCGCCGACGATGCCGACATAGCGCAGCGGAGCCGCGTGGTAGAGCGGCGCCGGGGAGAGATAGACGGTGTCCTCGTCGAAGCCGTAGATGCCGCCGAAGACGGCCACCATCAGGTCGCCGGGCTCGCTGATCTGTCGATCGGGCAACGCCACCTGGATCGCCTTGGGACGCCCGGTGGTCCCGGACGAGTAGAGCATGTCGGCGCCGGCAGGCTGCACCTCGAACGGCACGTCCGAGGCACCGGCCAGGGCGGCTTCGAAGTCGTCGTACCCCTCGATCTGACCGCCGAAGACCAGCTTCAGACCGAGGTCCGGGACCTCGTTGAGAATCGCCCGGGCAGCGTCGGCCTGCTCGGCCGAGACGATCAGGACCTTCGCGCCGCAGTCGCGCAGGATGTAGAGCTGCTCCTCGAGCGAGAGGTGGAAGTTGACCGCCGTCAGGAAGAGCCCGCTGCGCATCGTCGCCCAGAACACGTCGTAGTAGCGCAGGCTGTTCTCGCTGAGCAGCGCCACGTTGTCACCCCTGCGCAACCCCGCGTCGTGGAACACGTGTGCGAGCCGGACCGACCGCTCCTCGAGCTGCGCATAGGTGACCACCTCACCGGTGTCGGCCTTGATCAGCGCAGGCTTGTCGGGGTTCTTGGCTGCGTGGACTCCGGGATACATCGGTTCCTCCAGGCTCGGCGGGGACGTGGGCGATGTGTGCCTGCGCCTGAGTCTGCCAGTCGGCATGTGGTGCCAGTCACAAGACCCCGGCGAGCTCACTGACGGTCGCGCACCCGCACCAGCCCGGCCAGTGTCGCGATGAACGCCGAGCCGTCCGGGGCGATCGTCACCGCGGCATAGTGATTGTTGAACAGGGTGCCGAGTCCGGTCCGGACGCTGAAGACGGTCTTGCCGGTGCGCACATTGATCCCGGTGAAGTACCACGCGTTCACACCCCACAGGTTGGGTCGCTTCGCATAGACATAGAGCAGGCCGGTCTCCAAGGAGACCTTCGGCACCGAGGTCGGCGCGACCACGTCATTGGTCCACGCGACCTCGCATTCGTCACCGTTCACGTTCACCCGCGCAATGCCGGGCTCGCTCGCCCGGCCGAGCATCACCCGCTGCGGACCGGTGTAGCCGTAGTTGTTCTCGACGATCACGCCACCGTCCACGGTGACCAGCGAGTTCTCGGTGGCGCTGCGCCCGCTCTCGAAGACGGGCGCCTTGCACACGACCTTGCCGCTCTGCCGGTCGTGGAAGACCACGAACATCTGGTCGTCGGCATTGTCGGTGATCGCGACGAGGCGCTCGTCCACGACGGTCGGCGTCGTCCCCGACCCCTGGCTGAGCTGTCCGGGCTTGTGCTTGACCCCGCGGTCGTACGTCGTCCGCCATGCCACCCTGGGCGCGCCCTTGGGATCCGCCTCGAAGCGATAGAGCGCCTCGGCCGAGACGATGTAGACGCCTCCGGTCTCGTCGACGGAGAAGGAGTTGACCAGTTCCTCGCCGAGGTCGTGCACCCGCACCTGGCCGGTGTCCGGGCTGAACACTCCGACCAGCCCGGCCTGCGACTCGAACCAGATCCTGCCGTCCCAGTCGGGCATCAGCGCGATCAGGCAGTCGCCGTCGGGGATCTGGGCGGAGAGGTCCAACGTCTCGACCTTGGCCAACTGCGCCTGGTCGTCGGAATCGGAAGTGGTGAAGGTGAGCACCCGGCGGTCACTGGTCGCGACCACGGCACGGTCCTGCGCGTCCAGATAGAAGTAGGCCCCGCCGCACAGGTTCTCCCAGGGCTTGGTGCCCTCGACCTTGGGCCGTGCCGGCAGCGCGAAGCTGTCCAGCTTGCGCATCGAGTCCGGGTCGATGATGTGCAGGTTGGCACTGTTCACGTCACCGCACAGGGCGATCAACCGCTCGTGCCGGTCGAAGGCCAGCGTCGCGCACTCCTCGATGCCGTACCAGGCGGTCTTCACCGAGGGCTCGCTCCCACGTGGACCGGCCCAGGGGTAGGCGTCGCTCGCGCCCGCGTCGTTGTGCATGTTGCTCGCGCCGTTGCGAGCCAGGAAGGGATGCTGCGGCAGCTCCACCCCGTTGATCGGGCGTGCCGTGGCCGGATGGCCGACGTACGACGGGGTGGTCAGCGCCCCGATGCCCGGCGGGATCGGGAGCACGCCGTCCGGGAGCAGCAGCACCAGTCCGGCCAGGGCGGCCACCACCGCCACCCCGACCCCGACCGAACGCCAGCCGAGCAGCGCGCGGGCCCCACCCAGGATCCGGCGCCGGAGCTGCGGGACCAGCAGCGGCGCCAGGACCAGAACGACTCCCCACGGCCCGATTGCCCAGATCACCGCGAGGGCGGCGACCAGGGCGATCAGGGGCCGGAAGGCGGGCGAGAGATGTGGTCGCAGAAAGCGCAGGGAGGGCACGCGCGCAATGCTGGCACGGATGCGCCGACCAGATGTCGGAGATCGGGAACTGCTGCACCCGGTGCCAGCGCCACGGCGCCTGCATCACCCCAGGTCCCAGCACCTCACACGCCAGCGACGTCCCGGCCCTGCTCAAGCAACGTGATGGCCCAGGCATGCAGCCGACTTCCGGTGTCGCGGGGTGCCAGGCCGGCGCAGGAACGGGCGTAGGTCCCCTCAATGACGATCGCCAACTTCCACGAGGCCAGCACGTGGTACCAGTCGATCGCCGAGACGTCGCGGCGCGAGTGCTTGGCGTAGTGGGCCACCAGATCGGAGAGGGGAACCGCCTCACCCAACCCGTCCACCGTCCAGTCGAACCCGTGTGCCTCCCCGGGACGTGGCCAGGTCGCCAGCAACGAACCGAGGTCGAGCAGGGGATCCCCGATGGTCGCCATCTCCCAGTCCACGACGGCTGCCACGTCCGCGGTGCGCTCGTCGACCAGCAGGTTCGCGAGGTGGAAGTCACCGTGCAGGATTCCAGGGGTCCACTCGGTCGGCCGATTCGCCTCGAGCCACGCTCCGATCTCAAAGACAGCCGGGAGGTGCGGACCGTCGTACTCCGAGAAGCGCTCGTAGGAGGCGAGCTCGCTGCTCCACCTGTCCACCTGACGCTCAAGGAATCCGGCCGGGCGGCCGACCCCGTCGAGCCCTACGGCCTCGTGATCCACCTCGCCGAGGAGCGCCAGGGACTCGACCGCAGACTCCGCCATGCGCTTCGTCCGTGCCGTGTCTCCACGCGCCCAGGGTGCGCGCACCGTGGGGTTGATCCCGTCGACCATCTCCATGAGATAGAACGCCGCCCCACCCAGCACCTGCTCGTCCGGGCAGTCGGCGACCAACCGCGCGTGTGGCACGGGGGTGTTCCCGACTGCTCGCAGGATCCGCATCTCACGGCGCAGGTTGTCGTTGGAGGTGGGTCGCAGGTGTCGCGGCCCCCGGCGCAGGACCAGATCCCGTCCGCCGCTGCGCAGGTGGAGCAGGACGTTCTGGGTGCCGCCACCGAGCAGACCGACCGCTTCCAGCTCCCCGCCGGTGGCGAGTCCCCGGGCCTCCATCCACGCGGCGAGGGCCGCCATGTCCACCAGGCCCTCGACCTGGGTTGCGGTGTCAGGCACGCAGCGGGCGCCGATCGTCACCCCTGCTCCTGACCCACCCGGGCCAGCTGCGCCTTCACCGGGGCGGCGACCTTCTCGGCGAGGTAGTGCATGCGGGCAGTGCCGCTCTCCACCGACTCCCCGGGGAGCTGGGCGAAGTAGTGCACGTCGCGGACCTGCGGTCGCAGCTTCTTGAGTTCGAGGATCTCCTGCATGGCCATGTCGGCGTCCTGAAGTCGATAGGCTCCGCCGGCCAGGACATCGGCAGGGGTCTGGAACCGGGGAATGTCGTCGGGATTGCCGAACGCCCCCCACTCGATGTAGGCGTTGAGCTGGTAGACCGCACAGTCGCCGATCTCTGCCCACACCTTCTCCGGATCCTCGGCGACCACTGCCCACTGCCCAGCCATGATCCGGGCATCGTCGAGGTCTCGACCGTGACGCTGCCAGGCCTCCAGGAACGCTTCCTGGTGGTGGTTCTGGGTGCTGAGGAAGCCGTCTCCGAGGCGGGCCGCTCGGTCGATCGCCTTGTCGGCCATCCCCCCGATGAGCAGTGCCGGCACCGACTCGGGCAGGGGCAGCACCGGCAGGCCCGGATAGGTGTGCCGCTTGCCCTGGAAGCGTTCCGCGGAGCCGGACCAGGCCCGTCGGATGACCTCGATGCCCTCCTCGAGCAGGCTGGGACGGTTCTTCAGGTTCCGTCCGAACGCCTCGAACTCCCGCTGCCAGTAGCCCAGACCGATCCCGAGGTCGAAGCGTCCACCCGACAGGAGCGAGAGGGTCGCAGCGTCCTCGGCGAGCCGGATCGGGTCGTGCAGCGGAGAGACGATCAGGTTCGTGCCCAGGTGCATGGTGCTGGTGCGCTCGGCGATCGCCGCCAGCAGGACCAGCGGGGAGGGGGTGTAGCCGTCCTCGCAGAAGTGGTGCTCGGTGAGCCACACCGACTCCAGCCCGGCCTGTTCGGCCTGGACGATCTGGTCGAGCACCTCGCGATAGAAGGTCTCGAAGGAACGGCCGGCCGAGGCCGGATTGCGGAAGTCGTACCAGAGCCCGACCCGGAGCTCGGCGAGCTCGTTGCGACGGGTCGTGCTGCGGGCAGGATTCTCGGTCACGGTCATGTGCGGTCTCCTTCTAGCGAATGGAACTTCCGGTTCTGGTAGACGACCGGGCTGGCTCCGGACAGCTCCACGTTGACCACCTCGCCGATCAGGATCGTGTGGTCGCCGCCGTCGTGCTTGGCATAGGCACGGCACTCCATGCGCACCGGCACGTCGGGCAGGGTCGGCAGACCCGAGTGGAAGTTGAACTCCCCGGTGCCGAACTTGTCGGCGTCACGCGACGCGAAGCGGTAGGCCAGCTCGGTGTGCTCCTCGCCGAGGATGTGGATGTTCCAGCGATCGAGAGCCATGAACGCCGGGTGGCACCGCGCGCTCTTCGCCAAGCAGATGAGGACCAGGGGTGGATCCATCGACAAGGAGGTGATCGCGCTCGCGGTGAACCCCCACGGGCGCCACGCGTCATCACACGTGGTCACAATCGTGACTCCCGAAGGCAAGGCGGCCATTGCGTCCTTGAAGGACTCCACTGTCGTCTCGAGCGTCATGGCAGTCATGTCACCCTCCTCAGTGCTTGCCCAGGAAGTCGAGGAGCGCCTGGCGATATTCGGCACGCGCCTCGATGAACGACACGTGCCCGGCCTCGAGGGTCACCAGCTCCGCCTCGGGATAGGTCTCGGCCTGGTGCTGGGCGATCGTGTAGGGCACGGTCGGGTCGTGCCTGCCCCCGATCACGAGCGTGGGAGCGGTGATCCGGGTGACGGCTTCGCGCAGGTCGACCCGGGCGAGGTCGAGAAGGGAGTCGTGGGCACGAGCTCCCGCCTCGTTGAAGATCCACCACATCCAGTCGATAACCGCCGGGTCGAGTGCGACGTGCGCCTGCGCGCCAGCCATCGCCCGCAGGAACATCACCGGGTCGTCGTCGAGGGCAGCGATCATGTCTGCGATGCCGTCGCCGGGCACGCCGTGCGTCCAGTCCTCGGTGTTGGTGTAGCGCGGTGCCGCCCCACTGGTGAGCACGAGCGCTGCGCACCTGTCGCCGAGGGTGGCTGCCGCCGACGTCACCACTGCCCCGCCGAGGGACCACCCGTTGAGCACCACCTTGGCCAGGCCCAGGTGCTCGACCAGGGCAACCACGTCGGAGCCCAAGGCCTCGATCCCGACGTCGGTGAAGTCGCGGTCGGAACGTCCGCAGGCGCGCTGGTCGGCGACCACGACGTCGTGTCCGGCTTGGAGCAGGTAGGGCAGGACGTAGTCCCACACCCGCCCGTTCATGCCCCAACCGTGGACCAGCACGACCGGCGTTCCATCGCCACCCTTGTGGTGGTCGTAGTGAATCTCTCGGGTGCCTTCAACTGCGAGACGAGCCATGACAGACCTCCAGGCATCAGGATCGGTTCGTCGTCGAACCGAGCGACTATGTGATGCCCGGCACGTTATGGCGCCGACCTCTGCCGGCGACACGACTGTTTCGCTGATGGCTTGGTGACTTCCACAAACGCGCGCAGCCCGGCTCGGGCCGCTACTACGCAGGACGCAGGTCGTGGACCTGGAGCGCCAGCCTGACCTGGAAGGCATCGGCGAGAACGTTGAGGTCCAGGCCCATCGCCTCACTCGCCTTGCCGATCCGATAGCGCACGGTGTTCTCGTGCACACCGAGCGCTCGGCTCGCCTCTCGGATGTGGCAGTTGACCTCCAGGAAGACCCGAACGGTCTCCAGGACCATCTCGGCCTGATCGCTGGCCAGCAGCGGGGCCAGCAGGGCAGCGGCGAACTCGCGCGCCCGTGTCACCCCGGCGTCGTGCAGCAGCATCTTGAGGACTGCCGAGTCCTCCATGCGCAGCAGTTGCGGGCGCGCGTCGAGCTCGATCAGCGCCCGCTCCATCTCGCGCAGCTCGGCAGCCGAGCCTGGCAGTTCGTCCAGGCCGGCCAGACACCCGGAGAGCAACAGATGGAGTGTCCCGGCAGCCTCCAACTCGGGACGCAGAGGCTCCAGCGTCTCGGTGACGCCGGTTCCTTCCGAGTCCGTCAACAGGATGATGTCGCCACCGGGGATGCTGGTGGCGACCATCGCGTCTAGATCGAAGTGCCCGGCCAACAGCTCCAAGACCGCCCGTCGTCGTGCACTCCCGGTGCGTTGACGCCCGCGCACCTGCGCATAGCGCAATCTCAGCAGCCGGTAGGGCCCGTCCGGGCTGATCCCCCGCGCGGTCGCCGCCCGACGAAGGCCTTCGGGGTCCCGCTCGCCGTTGAGGATGTCGGCCAGGAAGTCGCTGCGGGCCTGGGCCTCGCTCTCCGCCGTCCGGGTCTCGGTCAGGAACTGGAGCGCGATCGCCACGGCGGCGCGGTCGAGGACCTCCCGCTCGAGATCGATGAAGGGCCTGCCGAACTCGACCGCCTCGAGATAGCCCACGCGACGTCGCTCGACCACGATCGGGCTCAGCAACCTGCGGTGCGGCGACCCGATCGCGGGCAGCGGAGGAAGCAGCACCGGGCTGGTGTCCCGTGCCGACCTCAGCTGCCGCACGACCTCCAGGTTCCTGGCCTGCACCGGCAGGGCAGGCGGCTTGCTCAGCTTCATGCTGACTGGCGCCCGCCACGCGATCACGTTCAGTTCCGCGGTGTAGAGCACCACCGGACGATGCAGAAAGCCCTCGACGAGGGTGAGCAGGTCCTCGGTCCCGGCGCCGGTCAGCGTCGCATCGGACAGGATGCGGGTGATCTTGGCGATCTTGCGGAGCTGCTGGTTCTTGTGCTGGATCACCGCGTTGTGCCGATCGAGTTCGTCGCGTAGCTCGATCTGCCGCACGGCGTTGGCGGCGAGACTTGCGAACGCCTGTGCCGTGGCGAGCTCGGCCGCCCCGTAGTCGTGCTCCTGGGCCTCGT
>DATCYH010000610.1:0-1504 GCA_036570405.1 Nocardioides sp. | reverse complement strand
GGCCGCGTGCAGGACATCGACCTCGCCGTGCCGCCGTTCGAGCTCGATGCCGACGCGGCCGACGGCTTCCGGGTCGACGCCACCCAGATCGTCCTGCGGGGCCGCTGCACCAGCTGCGGCGACGCCGCCGGCGGATGAACCCCAACCATCCCAAGCAAGCAACGAGGAGCAAACCATGCCTGAGCTCAAGGGCTCCAAGACCGAAGAGAACCTGAAGGAGGCCTTCGCCGGCGAGAGCCAGGCGAACCGGCGCTACCTGTACTTCGCCCAGAAGGCCGACGTCGAGGGCTACCCCGACGTCGCCGCGCTGTTCCGCTCCGTCGCCGAGGGCGAGACGGGCCACGCGTTCGGTCACTTCGACTTCCTCGCCGAGGTCGGGGACCCGGTGACGGGCGAGGCCGTCGGCCCCACCGCCGACAACCTCAGGTCCTCCATCGCCGGTGAGACCTACGAGTACACCGAGATGTACCCCGGCTTCTCCAAGACCGCCCGCGAGGAGGGCTTCGAGGAGGTCGCCGAGTGGCTGGAGACGCTGGCCCGCGCCGAGAAGAGCCACGCCGGCCGCTTCCAGCAGGGCCTCGAGTCGCTCGACGCCTGAGCGTCGCGTCGGACCCGGTCCGACACCTCGTGACGCCCAGGGGGCCGGGTCTCGCACCCGGCCCCTCGGCCGTCCCGGCCCCAGACGCCGCCGCCAGATCCCCCGACGAGGAGCACACGATGAGCCGGAAGCTGACCCTGCCCGACATCGCCGACCTGCGTGAGTACGAGCGCGAGCGGCCCGAGTTCCGCGCCCGGGTCATCGACCTGAAGAAGCGTCGGCGCGTCGGCGTCGGCCCCTTCGTCACCGTCCTGTTCGAGAACCGGGAGACGATCCGCTTCCAGATCCAGGAGATGGCCCGGGTCGAGAAGCTGTTCACCGACGAGGCCATCGAGACCGAGCTGCGGGTCTACAACCCGTTGATCCCCGAGCCGGGCGAGCTGGCCCTCACCCTGTTCATCGAGCTCACCTCCGAGCTGGCCCTGCGCGACTGGCTGCCCCGCCTCGTCGGCATCGAACGCTCCCTCGAGCTCCGGCTCGGGTCCGACGACCCCATCGTGGTCCCGTGCATCCCTGACGAGGACCACCAGGAGCAGCTCACGCGCGACGAGATCACCGCGTCGGTGCACTACATCCACTTCCGTCTCGACGCCGACCAGATCGAGGCCTTCGCCGCCGGTCCGGTCGAGCTGGCGCTCACCCATCCCGCCTACGAGCACGCCACGGTCCTGGGTCCCGACACGGTGGCCGAGCTCCTCACCGATCTGCGGGGCTGACCGGGGAACCTGCCGCTCTCGGCCCCGTCGTCCGGATCGTCCCCACCGTTCTGTACGCATCGTGAGATCGAAACCACTTGCCGTGGTTCCGGTTCTTCTCTACTATCCGAAGGATGGTGGCTACGAAGAGTGACACGGAGCGTCAGCGGCTGGTAGGGGAGCTCGTCGATGGCCGGGCCGCCGACAGCCT
>DATCYH010000609.1:0-4573 GCA_036570405.1 Nocardioides sp. | reverse complement strand
GTACGCACCCGAGGTGAACCCCAGCGGTAACGCGTCCGCCGGCTACCAGTCGATGATGGGCTTCATCCGCGCGGCTGCAGAGGTCGAGGGCGAGGCAACCCCCGAGAGCATCATCGCCGCCATCAAATCCGCCAAGGACGTGCCGCTTCCTTTGGGCGCCGGCCTGACCTTCACCTGCGACGGCAAGCAGCTGCCCGGACTCAGCGGCCCATGCTCGGCCAAGGCAATCGTGGGAACGGTCAAGGACGGCGTGGTTTCTGAGTACGCGCCCGCCTGATCACCCGCAGCACTGACTGACACACGATGAGAGAGCGCTCGCACCCATGACTGAACACATCGTCTTCCTTCTCCTAGGCCTCGGCAATGGCGCCGTCTATGCCGCACTGGGCATGGCCCTCGTGGTCACCTTCCGGAGCTCGGGAGTGGTGAACTTCAGCACGGGCGCGATCGCGCTCTATGTCGCCTACACCTATGCGTTCCTGCGGAACGGGGAGCTCCTGCTCCCCGTTCCGGGGCTGCCCACATCGCTGGACCTCGGTGCTGACCTCACGATGGCCGCAGCGATGGCGATCTCACTCGTGATCGCTGCGGTCCTCGGACTCGTCTTCTATGCACTCATCTTCCGCCCGCTGCGCAACACCTCAGCAGTGGCCAAGGCAGTCGCCAGCATCGGCCTGATGCTGCTGATCCAGGCCTTGCTTGCCGCACGCGTCGGCACCTCCGCCATTGCCGTCGAGCCCATGCTGCCCGACGCCGTCTATGACATCGGTGAGGGCCGCGTCCCTGCGGACCGCCTGTGGTTCGCCGCGATCATCGTCCTCCTCGGAGTCGCCCTCACCGTCCTCATCCGGACGACCAGGTTCGGACTGGCCACGCGGGCCGTCGCCGAGACCGAGCGCGGCGCGATCGTCACCGGACTTTCACCCGACCGAGTGGCCGCCATCAACTGGGCCCTGAGCACGGTCGTCGCCGGGATCAGCGGCATCCTGATCGCGCCCATCGTGACGATGACCCCCAGTTCCTACACGCTCTTCATCGTTCCGGCTCTGGCCGCGGCGATGGTCGGTGGCTTCAGCAAGCTCGGACCGGCCATCATTGCCGGTCTCGCCATCGGCATGATCCAGTCCGAGATGACACTCCTGCAGACCACGATCGACGCCTGGCCCAACTCCGGAACGCCGGAACTGGTCCCGCTGGTGCTGATCCTGGTCCTGCTCATCACCAGCGGCCAGCGCCTCCCCCAGCGTGGCGACGTCAGCCTGAAGTCCTTGGGCCGCGCACCACGGCCACGCAGCCTCTGGCAACCCCTGATCGTGTGCATCCCGGTCGCGACCATCGTCCTGGTCGCCACCGACGGCAGTTGGCGCGCGGCAGTCATCTCCACCTTCATCCTCGCCATCATCTCGCTCTCCCAGGTCGTCGTGACCGGATATGCCGGCCAGGTCTCCCTCGCCCAGCTCGCCATCGCCGGTGCCGCCGCCTTCATGCTGAGCATCTTCTCGAGCGACATGAACATGCCCTTCCCGCTCGCCCCCCTTCTCGCCGCCGTGCTGGCCACCGCGCTTGGTGTGGTGGTCGGGCTGCCTGCCCTGCGGATCCGTGGACTCGCAGTCGCCGTCGTGACCCTGGCCCTCGCCGTGGCGCTCGAAGCCTTCTGGTTCCGCAACCCAGAGCTGAACGGCGGCCTCCAGGGCGCCCCGGTCGCGAACCCGGAGCTCTTCGGGCTCGACCTGGGCATCGGCGCAGGCGAGGGCTACCCGCGCCTGACGTTCGGCTTCATGTGCCTGCTCGTCCTCGTCATCGTTGCTGTCGGGGTGGCCTGGCTGCGTCGCAGCCGGCTCGGCGCCTCGATGCTCGCGGTCCGTGCCAACGAGCGCTCCGCTGCTGCCTCGGGGATCGACGTACGCCGGGTCAAGCTCGCCGCTTTCGCCATCGCCGCCTTCATCGCGGCAATCGGTGGATGTCTGCTCGGCTATCAGCAGAACGTGGCGTCCTCCACGACGTACGCCGCCCTGGCCGGCATCGGGTTGTTCGCCACTGCCTACCTCTGCGGTGTCACCTCGGTCTCCGGCGGCATTGTGGCCGGCCTGGCCGGCGCCGGAGGCGTGTTGTTCCTGGCCATGGATCGTTGGCTCCAGCTCGGTGACTACTACGCCATGTTCAGTGGCCTGATGCTCGTGATCGTCGTCATCAGGCACCCCGAGGGCATCGTCGGCCCCGTGCACGAGAGGATCCGGATCTGGCGCAGCCGGAAGTCGGCTCCCCTCCCGGCAGACCTGATGGCCGAGGCTCCGTCCGAGATGGCAACCCTGACGCGTCGCGAACCCGGCGAGGTGATTCTGGAGCTGAACGGCATCGGCGTCCACTACGGCGCCGTGGTGGCCGTCGACGACGTCACCATCGCCGTCCGTGAGGGCGAGATCCTCGGTCTCATCGGCCCCAACGGTGCCGGCAAGACCACGTTCATCGACGGCATCAGCGGCTACACCCGGGCTGCCGGCACGGTCTCTCTCGGGGGCAGCCCCCTTGACGGCAGGGCACCGCACCACCGCAGCCGTGCCGGCCTCGGTCGCACGTTCCAGGGCATCGAGCTCTATGAGGACCTCACGGTCGAGGAGAACGTCGTCGTCGGCACCACGGCAGCGGCCGACCGGCCGACGAGCGAGGACCTCGACCAGCTCTACGACCTCCTCGGTCTGGGACCGGTCGCCAAGCGACCCGTGGCCGAGCTGTCCCAGGGCCAGCGGCAGCTGGTCTCCGTGGCCCGCGCACTCGCGGGACGACCGCGCGTCGTGCTCCTCGACGAGCCTGCCGCCGGGCTCGACAGCGACGAGAGCCTGTGGTTGGGCGAGCGACTGCAGGCGGTGCGCAACTCGGGGGTCACCGTCGTGATGATCGAGCACGACATGGGCCTGGTCCTCGAGACCTGTGACCGGGTCGCCGTCCTCGACCTCGGCAGGTTGATTGCGCTGGGCACCCCTGACGAGATCAAGGGGAATCCGGACGTGATCCGCGCCTACCTGGGCAGCACGCACACCAAGGTCGATCCCGACGAGGTCGAGAGCATCGACCGCAACGACGACAAGACGAAGGAACCAGTCTCATGAGCGCAGTCCTCGAATGCACCGGGCTCCATGCGGGCTACACCGAGGCCTCAGTGGTCCGTGACGTGAGCCTCGCCGTCGGCGCCGGCGAGGTGCTGGCACTCCTGGGCCCCAACGGTGCAGGCAAGACCACGATGCTCCTGGCCCTCTCGGGAATGCTGCCGCGCAGCCAGGGGACCGTGACGGTCGACGGGGTCGAGCTCGCCGGCGGGAAGCCACGCAAGTCCGCCCGGGCGGGGATCGTGCTGGTTCCCGACGACCGCGCCCTGTTCAAGACCCTGACCGTCACCGAGAACCTCAAGCTGGCGGCGAAGGACAAGAAGCGGGTCGACGAAGTGCTCGACCTGTTCCCCGGGCTCAAGGAGCGACTCAAGGTGAACGCCGGGGACCTCTCGGGGGGCGAGCAGCAGATGCTCGCCATCGGCCGGGCGCTGGCCCAACAACCCAAGGTGCTGCTGATCGACGAGCTGAGCATGGGTCTGGCACCTGTGATCGTCCAGGGCCTCCTGCCGATCCTCCGCAGGGTCGCCGACGAGCTCGACACCGCCGTGGTGCTGGTCGAGCAGCACGTCAGCCTGGCCCTGGAGATGGCGGACCGCGCTGTGGTGCTCGCCCACGGTTCGGAGGTCCTCAGCGGGTCCGCGCGCGAACTCCTGGCCCAGCCCGATCGGATCGAAGCCGCCTATCTCGGTGGCCACAAGGCCGCATGAACAGAGCCGCCGAACAGCGGCGGCAACACGAGAGGGACGCACCGGGCGGTGCGTCCCTCTTGTCTTCGGTCCAGCCCGGATCAGGCCCGGACGCTTCGACTCAGTCCTGGTCGCGGACGAGGGCGAGGCTCGATCGGGAGTAGACCGCCCGGCGCCGGTCGCTGACCAGGAACGAGGGCGGCGCGAGATACGTGACGTCCTTGGCCAGACTGCCCTCCTTGACACGGCGGGCGTACTGCGCCTGAGCGTCCTGGGTCGTTCCGCACACCGTGATCGCCTCGAGCATCTCGTCGGTCACAGCGTTGGCGAGACCGTCCATGTCACCCTGCTTGAAGGCAGCACGGAGCTCCTCGACCTGGGCCGTCCAGCCGTGGTGCTCGGCGAAGGTGTCATAGGTCTTCACCGTGAGATAGAAGCCCACCATGCGGCGTGCGTCCTTGACCGCCCGCTCGGGGTCGTCGTCGTCGATCGCGGTGATCAACCAGCCGTGCTCGAGTGCAGCAGCGTCACGCTCGCTCTGGGCCTGGCCGCGCTCGACGGCGGGGCGGACGACCTCGTCCCACCAGCGCGCCGTGAACAGACCGTGGCCGATCACGCCGTCCGCAGTCCGGGCGGCGGCCGCAGCCATCCCCTTGTTGAAGCCGGCGAACAGGATCGGCACGTCGAGACGACCCAGGACCGGCGCCTGGACCTTGGCCTTGATCTTGTAGAACTCGCCGTCATAGGTGACCGGAGACCCGTTCTCGGCATGCAGCCAGG
>DATCYH010000608.1:0-2649 GCA_036570405.1 Nocardioides sp. | reverse complement strand
CATCCACCTCACCGAGACCATCCGCGCCGCCGCCCCCCACCAGTTCGGCCGCGGCCGGACCGGCGGCCCGATGCGCTTCCGCAGCGACGACCTGCGGATCGCGACCAAGGAGGGCCACGAGTCCAACCTGATCCTCTTCTGCGTCGACGCCTCGGGATCAATGGCCGCACGGAGCCGGATGGAGCAGGTGAAGACCGCCATCCTCTCGCTGCTGCTCGACGCCTACCAACGGCGCGACAAGGTCGGCCTGATCACCTTCCGCGGCAACGGTGCCGACCTCGCCCTGCCGCCGACCAACTCGGTCGACATCGCCGCCAGTCGCCTCCAGGAGCTGCCTGCCGGCGGGCGCACCCCGCTGGCCGAGGGACTGCTCCGGGCGAGCGAGGTGATCCGCCTCGAGAAGATCCGCGACCCCCGGCGCCGGCCGCTGCTGGTCGTGGTGACCGACGGCAGGGCGACGTACGGCCCCGACGCCGTTGCCCGCTCCCGTCAGGTGGCGGCGCACCTGGCCGCCCCTGGCACCGCGTCCCTGGTGATCGACTGCGAGGTCGGCCGGTTCCGGATGGGCCTGGCCGGGGCGCTCGCCGCCGAGCTCCACGCAGAACACATCCCCGTCGGAGAGGTCAGCGCGAGCGCCCTGACCGGCGCCGTGCACGGGTCGCTGGGCCGCGACGGCTCTCCGCGCGAAGAAGGAGCAGCCTGATGCCCAAGGGAGTCCCCGAGTCCGTTCCCGACGACGGCCTCACCACCGCACAGCGCCGCAACCAGCCCCTGCTGATGGTCAACACCGGCGACGGCAAGGGCAAGTCGACCTCGGCCTTCGGCCTCGCGATCCGCTCGTGGAACCAGGGCTGGAACGTCGGCGTCTTCCAGTTCGTGAAGTCGGCCAAGTGGCGCATCGGCGAGCAGACCGTCCTCGAACGACTCGGCCAGCTGCACGAGGAGACCGGCGAGGGCGGTCCGGTCGAGTGGCACAAGATGGGCGCCGGCTGGTCCTGGAAGCGCAAGGAGGGCAGCGACAACGACCACGCGCGCGACGCCGCCGACGGTTGGGCCGAGGTGAAGCGGCGCATCGCCGAGGAACGGCACGACCTCTACGTGCTCGACGAGTTCACCTATCCGATCCAGTGGGGCTGGGTCGACGTCGACGACGTGGTCGAGACGCTCGCCAACCGGCCCGGTCGCCAGTTCGTGATGATCACCGGACGTCGCGCCCACCCCAGGCTGATCGAGGCCGCCGACATGGTCACCGAGATGACCAAGGTGAAACATCAGATGGACCGCGGCCAGAAGGGCCAGCGGGGCATCGAGTGGTAGAGCACGATGATCCTGTGAACGCCCTGCCCCGCCTGGTCATCGCCGCCCCGGCCTCGGGGCACGGCAAGACCACCATCGCCACCGGCCTGATGTCGGCCCTGTCCCGGCGCGGCCTGGTCGTCAGCAGCCACAAGGTCGGCCCGGACTACATCGACCCCGGCTACCACTCCCTGGCCACCGGACGCCCCGGCCGCAACGTCGATCCGCACCTGGTCGGTGAGGACCTCCTGGTGCCATTGCTCCTGCACGGTGCCCGCGGTGCGGATCTGGCGGTGGTCGAAGGCGTGATGGGGCTGTACGACGGACAGATCGGCGGACACGGATTCGCCAGCACGGCACACGTGGCGCAGGTGACCCGGACCCCGGTCGTGCTCGTTGTCGACATCTCGCACGCGTCGCGCTCGATCGGAGCCGTCGTGCAGGGGATGGTGGAGTTCGACCCCACCGTCAACATCGTCGGCGTGATCCTGAACAAGGCCGGTTCACAACGCCACGCCGACGAGGTCCGCAGCGCTATCAAGCCCCCCGTCCTCGGTGTGCTCTCACGTGACGACGGGATCGTCGCCCCATCGAGACACCTGGGACTGGTGCCCGCGGACGAGCGCGACGAGGCGGCCTCCGCGCTGAACCGGTTGACCGAGAAGATCACCGAGCGCATCGACCTGGCCCAGGTCATCGCGTTGGCCCGACAGGCGCCCGCCCTCGAGGGTGCGCCCTGGGATCCGAGTGCTGCCGTGGCCGCGGTCGCAGGTCGCCCCGTCATCGCGATGGCGGGAGGGCGCGCCTTCACCTTCCGCTATGCCGAGACCGAGGAGCTGCTCCGTGCTGCCGGCTGCGAGGTGGTCACCTTCGACCCGCTGCACGACACCGCGCTGCCACCGGGCACGTCTGGCATCTATCTCGGCGGGGGCTTCCCGGAGGTCCATGCCGCCGGCCTCACCGCCAACCAGCCGATGCTGACCGCGATCGCCGACGCCGTGCGCAGCGGCGTACCCACCGTCGCCGAATGTGCCGGCCTGCTCTATCTCTGCCAGAGCGTCGACCACGCCGCGATGATCGGCGTCCTGCCCGCCACTGCCAAGATGACGCCGCGGTTGACCCTCTCCTACCGGACCGCGAGCACCGATGCGGACACGTTGCTGACCCGCCGCGGAGAGAGCGTCACCGGCCACGAGTTCCACCGCACCACCGCCACCCCCGCCGCCGGGGACGTGCCCGCGTGGACCGTCGACGGCACCCCGATCGGGTTCGCCGGACCGACGCTGCACGCCTCCTACATCCACACCCACTGGGCCGGGCACCCACAGCTCGCGCAGCGGTTCGCGGATGCGG
>DATCYH010000607.1:0-9102 GCA_036570405.1 Nocardioides sp. | reverse complement strand
CACCGACGACAACCCCCGCACCGAGGACCCGGCCGACATTCGCGCCCAGGTGCTCGCGGGCGCGGTCGGCCCCGGAGAGGTCATCGAGGTGGCCGACCGACGCGAGGCGATCCGAACAGCCATCGAGCGTGCCAGCGATGGGGACATCGTTCTGGTCGCCGGCAAGGGACACGAGACCGGACAGGAGATCGACGGCGTGATCCATCCCTTCGACGATCGCCGCGTCGTCCTCGAGGAGGCAGCTCGATGATCGCGATGTCCCTGGCCGAGATCGCACGCGTGAGCGGGGGAGAGGTGCACGGCGACGGATCTGTCCTGGTCACCGCCCCGGCCTCCCAGGACAGCCGCGCGGTCGAGCCCGGTGGCCTCTACGTCGCGATCCTCGGCGAACGCGTCGACGGACACGAGTTCGCCGCCGGTGCCCTGGCCGCCGGTGCCGCCGGCGTGCTCGGGTCACGTCCCACCGACGCGCCCACGGTCGTGGTCCACGACCCGATCCACGCCCTTGGCCTGCTTGCCCGCCACGTCCGCAATCGCCTGGACGGCCTGACGGTGTTCGCGCTGACGGGCAGCCAGGGAAAGACCGGGACCAAGGACTACCTCGCCCAGGTGCTCGCCGGTGCCGGGAGGACGGTGGCCACCGCCGGCAACCTGAACAACGAGCTGGGTGTCCCGCTGACCGTCCTTCGTGCGGACGAGGACACCAGATTCCTCGTGGTGGAGATGGGCGCACGCGGTATCGGCCACATCGACTACCTGTGCGGCATCGCCCGTCCTGACATCGCCGCGGTGATCAACGTCGGCACGGCGCACATGAGCGAGTTCGGCTCACGCGAGGCGATCGCGCAGGCCAAGGGCGAGATCATCGAGGGCCTGGCTCCCACGGGAACCGCGGTGATCAACGCCTCCGACGAGCTGGTCTCGAGGATGGGTCCCCGCACCCGGGCGACCGTGGTGCGGTTCGGCGAGGGCGGCGACGTGGTCTGGGAGGACGTCTCCTTCGACGACATGGACCGTCCCTCAGGCATGCTCCGGATCGGCAACGACGCCGGCCGGGTCAACCTCCAGCAGGTGGGCGCCCACCAGCTGGTCAACGCGGCCGCGGCTGCAGCGATGGCGCAGGCCGCCGGAGTGCCGACTGCGAGCATCGTCGGCGCGCTGAGCAACGCCCGGAGCCTGTCGCGCTGGCGGATGGAGATCACCGAGGTCACCGGCGGGCCGGTGGTGATCAACGACGCCTACAACGCCAACCCGGCCTCGATGCGTGCGGCGATATCGGCGCTGGCCGCGATCGGGGAACGCCGCCGCACGCGCACCATCGCAGTGCTGGGCGAGATGAGGGAGCTCGGAGCGGACGCGGTCGACGAGCACCGAGCCATCGGCGCAGACGCGGCCGAGGCAGGAATCGACGTACTCCTCGCGGTGGGCGAGGCCGCGGCTGCGATGGCCACCGGTGCGGAACAGGTCACAGATCGACGTGGCACGGCGGTGTGCGTCGCTGACCGGGATGCTGCTCTGGCATGGTTGCGCGAGAACATTCGTGCCGGTGACGTCGTCCTCGTGAAGGCCTCTCGCGGTGCGGCACTGGAGTTGGTGGCCGACGGCCTCATCGACATGGGCCCGTCAGGAGACGAAGACGTGAACGCAGCGCAGTCCAACGCGGAGGAGACGCAGCAATGAGAGCAATCCTGCTCGGTGGTGGGTTGTCCCTGCTGTTGTCCCTGATCGGCACGAGGTATGCGATCCGGGTGCTGTCGGCCAAGGGCTATGGCCAGGAGATCCGTGAGGACGGCCCCACCAGCCACCACACCAAGCGAGGCACGCCCACGATGGGCGGCATCGTCATCATCTTCGCCGCGGTGATCGGCTACTTCATCGCCAAGCTGGTCACCCAGAGCATGCCCTCGGCCTCGGCCCTGCTGCTGATCTTCCTCTTCGTCGGTCTCGGCCTGGTCGGCTTCCTCGACGACTTCATCAAGATCTACAAGCAGCGCAACCTCGGCCTGCGCAGCAAGGCCAAGATGATCGGGCAGACCGCGGTCGCGCTCACCTTCGGGATCCTGGCGCTGTCCCCGTGGCTGGAGGACGATCGCGGCCAGACCCCGGCCTCGCAACACCTGTCCTTCATCCGGGACACCTCATGGGTGCTTCCCGCAGTCCTGGTGGTCCTGCTCTTCTGGGTGATCATCACCGGGACCAGCAACGCCGTGAACCTCACCGACGGCCTCGACGGACTGGCAGCCGGCTCGTCGGCGATGGTGTTCGGCGCCTACACCCTGGTCAACATCTGGCAGAGCAACCAGTGGTGCGGCCAGGCCGACATCTCCTACGGACGCTGTTATGAGGTGCGTGATCCGCTCGACCTGGCCGTGATCGCGGCAGCCATCACCGGGGCCTGCTTCGGCTTCCTGTGGTGGAACGCGTCCCCGGCACAGATCTTCATGGGTGACACCGGATCGCTCGCCCTCGGCGGCGCGCTCGCCGGCCTGGCCATCCTGACCCGCACCGAGCTGCTCCTGATCATCCTCGGCGGACTCTTCGTGATGGAGACCGTCTCGGTGATGATGCAGGTCGGGTTCTTCAAGCTCAGCAAGGGCAAGCGCATCTTCCGGATGGCACCGGTGCACCACCACTTCGAGATGCTCGGCTGGGAGCAGGTCACGGTCGTGGTCCGCTTCTGGATCATCACCGGCCTCTGTGTCGCGGCCGGAATGGGCGTCTTCTATGCCGAGTGGGTGGCGGGGACCTGATGACCGTCCTGGACAACCTGGGTCGCAAGGACTCATGGGCCCCGATCCGCGCCGCAGTCGCCGGGTTCGGTGTCTCTGGCTTCGCCGCTGCGGACAACCTGCTCTTCCTGGGTGCGCACGTCATCGCGATGGACGAGCGCGCCGACGGCAAGGAGGAGAAGGCCGAGTTGCTGCGCAGCCTCGGTGGCGACATCCGGCTGGGACCGGGCACCGCGGCCACGCTTCCCGACGACATCGACGTGCTGATCACCTCGCCCGGCTGGCGACCCGACGCGCCGCTGCTGGCCCAAGCCCGCGAGCGCGGTGTGCCGATCTGGGGCGAGGTCGAGCTGGCCTGGCGGTTGCGCGATCCCGAGCACCCGGCACCGTGGCTGGCGATCACCGGCACCAACGGCAAGACCACAACCGTCCAGATGCTCGACTCCATCCTCAAGGCGGCCGGGTTGCGCAGCGTCGCGGTCGGCAACGTCGGCCTGCCGATCGTCGAGGCGGTGATGGAGCCCGAGCCGTACGACGTGTTCGCGGTCGAGCTCTCCAGCTTCCAGCTCCACTACACCGAGTCGATGAGCGCGCAGGCGTCCGTGGTGCTCAACATCGCCGAGGACCACCTGGACTGGTATTCCGGCGAGGACGCGATGAAGGACTACGCCGCCGACAAGGCGAAGATCTATGAGCGCACGCAGCTCGCCTGTGTCTACAGCGTCGCCGACCCGGCCACCGAGGACCTGGTGCGCGAGGCCGATGTGGTCGAGGGCGCCCGTGCGATCGGGTTCACCCTCGGGATGCCGGCCGTCGGCCAACTCGGCATCGTCGAGGACCTGCTGGTAGACCGAGCCTTCATCGAGCAGCGTGACTCGAGCGCCGCAGAGCTCTGCCAGATCGGCGACCTCGCCTCACCCGCACCGCACTTCGTAGCCAACGCCCTGGCGGCTGCCGCCCTGGCCCGCGCCCACGGCGTCAGCCAGGCTGCCGTCCGTGACGGACTGCGCAACTTCCGGCCCGACGGGCACCGCATCGCCCACGTGGCCGAGCACGATTCGGTGACCTGGGTCGACGACTCGAAGGCCACCAATCCGCACGCTGCCCAGTCATCCCTCCAGGCCTACGACTCGGTGGTCTGGGTGGCCGGTGGGCTGGCCAAGGGCGCCCGGTTCGAGACTCTCGTCGAGAAGGTCCGTGACCGGCTGCGTGGCGTGGTGCTCCTGGGCGCCGACCGGCATGTGATCGCCGATGCGCTCCGCCGACACGCACCGGATGTGCCCGTGATCGACATCGGTGACGGGGAGACTGGACCCGAGGATTCACCGATGGAGCGCGTGGTCGCGGCGTCGGCCGGGTTGGCCAGGCCGGGAGACACCGTGCTGCTCGCCCCGGGGTGTGCCTCGATGGACATGTTCACCAACTATGGCGAGCGCGGCGACCGGTTCGCCGAGGCCGTCCAGACATGGATCGCGCAACAGGGCTGACCGAAGCGGATCCGACCGGGGAGGGATCACGAGGTGGCGACTAGCACGACCGAACGTGAGGTCGCCTCTTCCCGGAGCCGGGTCTCCAGCGCTCTCGCCACCCTGCGAAGTGCGCTGGACCGTCCGCTGACGTCCTACTACCTGCTCCTGGGTGCCTCCGCGCTGCTGCTGACCGTCGGCCTGATCATGGTGCTCTCCGCATCGAGCGTCTACTCCTATCGGGAGAACGGCGACTCCTACTCGGTGGTGAAGCGACAGCTGATGTGGGTCGCCATCGGGTTGCCGCTGGCAGTGGTGGCCTCGCGGATGCCGCAGCGCCTGCTCCGCAAGCTGGTCTGGCCCGGGCTGCTGCTCGCCGTCCTGCTGCTCGCCCTGACCCTGGGTCCCCTCGGCCTGGTGCGCAACGGCCAGCAGAACTGGCTCGGCATCGGACCAATCGTGATCCAGCCCTCCGAGGTCGCCAAGCTCGCGGTGATCCTGTGGGCGTCGCACGTCTATGCCAACAAGCACCGCCGGCTCGGCGAGCTCTCTCACGTGCTCATCCCGGTGGTTCCCGGAATGGGGCTGGTGGCCGGCCTGGTCATCATGCAGCGTGACCTGGGAACGGCGCTGGTCATCTTCGCGATCATGCTGGCGATGCTCTGGGTGGTCGGTGCTCCCGGCAAGCTCTTCGCACTGGCCTTCTCGGTGATCGCGGTCGGTGCCTTCTACATGGCCACCACCAACGACGAGCGGCGCGGCCGGCTGCTCAACTTCATCGATCCGTTCAAGGAATACCACGATGCGGGGTGGCAACCCGCTCACGGTCTCTATGCCCTCTCCACCGGGGGATGGTTCGGCCAGGGCATCGGCGCCAGCCAACAGAAGTGGGGTGATCTCCCCGAGGCCCACACCGACTTCATCTTCGCCGTCCTCGGCGAGGAGCTCGGCCTGGTCGGCACCCTGCTGGTCCTGCTGCTCTTCCTTACCATCGCCTATGCGGCGATCCGCGTCGCCAGCCAGACCACTGACCCCTTTGTGCGCTTCACCTCCTTCGGAATCACCGTCTGGCTGCTCGGCCAGATGATCATCAACGTCGGCATGGTGCTCGCCCTGCTGCCGGTCATCGGCATCCCGCTCCCACTGGTCTCCTATGGTGGGTCTGCACTGCTGCCGTCCCTGCTCGCACTGGGTCTGCTGATCGGCTTCGCCCGTTCAGAACCCGAGGCGGCGAGGGCACTGGCAGCCCGCAAGCGAAGCCGCTCGGCCGGCCTGTCCGCCGGCTCGTCACGACGAGGAAAATGATGCGCGTCCTGCTTGCCGGTGGAGGATCCGCCGGCCACACATCGCCCCTGCTCGCAACCGCTGCGGCCCTGGAACGCCTGGAGCCGTCGGTCGAGATCACCTGTCTCGGCACCCGCGAGGGGCTGGAGGCCCGGCTCATCCCCGAGGCAGGACGTCGACTCGAGTTCGTGCCCAAGGTGCCGCTGCCCCGACGTCCGAGCGGCGACCTGCTGCGGGTCTGGGGGAGGCTGCGCGCGGCCCGCAACGCGGCTCTCGAGGTGGTCGATCAGGTACGTCCCGATGTCGTCGTCGGGTTCGGCGGCTACGTGTCGGTGCCGGCCTACCTCGCAGCGCGCAAGCGCGGAGTGCCGATCGTGGTGCACGAGGGCAACGCGCTGCCCGGTATCGCTAACAAGCTCGGTGCCCGGATGACCCGGCACGTGGCGACCTCGTTCCCGGACACCGACCTCCCGCACGCGACGTACACCGGGCTGCCGATCCGGCGGATGATCAGCCAGTTGGACCGTGCCGCCCTGCGCGTCGAGGCGCGCGAGTCGTTCGGCCTCGAGGTCGACCGTCCGGTGCTGATGGTCACCGGCGGTTCGCAGGGGGCCCGCAAGCTCAACCAGTCCGTGGCCGCAGCGGCAGCCGAGCTCGGCGCTGCCGGCGTCCAGGTCCTGCACATCGTCGGACCGAAGGGTGAGGTGGATCCCGCGGTCACCGGCATTCCCTATGTCGTCCTGAACTATGTCGACCGGATGGACCTCGCCTACGCCGCGGCGGACGCGGTGCTGTGCCGGTCGGGGAGCAACACCGTCACCGAGGTGTCAGGCGTGGGGTTGCCGGCCGTCTATGTCCCGCTGCCGATCGGCAACGGCGAACAGGCACTCAACGCGCGTCCGGTCGTCGACGCCGGGGGCGGGCTCCTCCTCAGCGATGCCGCGCTCACCCCGGAGTGGGTCGGAACGGCGCTGGTCGGGCTGATGACCGACCCGGAGCGGCTCCTCGCGATGGGGCGCGCCGCCTCGAGCGTCATTCCCCTCGACGCCAACGAGAAGCTCGCACGACTGGTGCTGGAGGCCGGCCGATGAAGCTGCGTGTGCCGGAAGAGATCGTTGCCGCGGACCAGCTGGGCCGGGTCCACCTGATCGGCATCGGGGGTGCTGGCCTGTCCGGCATCGCCCGGATCCTGCTCGCCCGAGGCATCACGGTCAGCGGCAGCGACGGCACGGACTCACCCGTGCTCGATGCGCTGCGTGAGCTCGGCGCACGGGTCCACCTGGGTCACGCGGCCGAGCATGTGCACGACGTGGACACGCTGATCGTCTCGACGGCCATCCGCGGGGACAACCCCGAATATGTCGCGGCCCTCGAGCAGGGCCTGCGCATCCTGCCGCGCTCAGCTGCGATGGCCTCCATCATGGCCGACCGCGATGCGATCGCGGTCGCCGGAACCCACGGCAAGACCACCACCACGTCCCTGCTGACCGTTGCCCTGCAGGCCGCAGGAGCCGACCCGACGTACACCATCGGCGGTGACCTCTCCAGCTCCGGCGTGAATGCTGCCGAGGGGAGTGGCGCCCTGTTCGTCGCGGAGGCGGACGAGAGCGACGGAGCATTCCTGGCCTATGCGCCACGGATCGCGATCGTCACGAACATCGATGCCGACCATCTCGACCAGTGGGGGACCGAGGAGGCCTATCAGGCCGCCTTCATCGACTTCCTCGATCGGATCGTGCCCGGTGGTCTGCTGGTCACCTGGGCCGACGACGAGGCGACCCGCCGACTTGCCGCGATCGCCCGCGACAAGGGGTTGCGGGTGCTCACCTACGGCGAGGCCGAGGACGCCGACCTCGTGGCGAGCGACCTGCGCCCGGACGGCACGCGCACCACCTTCGCCGTACGCCGTGGGACAGAGGTGCTCGGTGAGGTCGCCCTGCAGGTGCCCGGTCGCCACTATGTGCTCAACGCGCTCGCGGCCCTGGCCGTCGGGCTGGACCTGGGCCACTCGTTCGACGCCCTGGCCGCCGGGCTCGGCGGCTTCTCGGGGACGCGTCGCCGGATGGAGCTCAAGGGCGAGGCGGAAGGGGTCCGTGTCTATGACAGCTATGCCCACCACCCCAGTGAGATCCACGGGGACCTCCAGGCAGCCAGGTCCGTGGTCGGCGACGGACGGCTGATCGTCGCGTTCCAACCCCACCTGGTCTCGCGCACGCGCATCTTCGGCAAGCGGATGGGTGAGGAGCTCGGCGCCGCCGACAGCGTCGTCGTGCTCGACGTCTACTTGGCCCGGGAGGACGCCGATCCCGAGGTGACCGGGGCTCTGGTCGCCGACGCCGTACCGCTCGCGCCGGACCAGGTCCGTTATGTTCCTGCTCTCCAGGACGCTCCCGCCGTGCTGGTGGAGCTGGCTGCCCCAGGCGACATGGTGCTCACCCTGGGAGCGGGGACGATCACCACGGTCGGTCCGCTCGTCCTCGATCTGCTGACCGGGACCGATGCCTGACGTGCCCCGGCGCACGCGGTCAGGCGGGACAGAGCTCAGCCGTCGCAAGTTCGCGCGTCGCCAGTGGGCGACCCGATGGCTGAGGCTGCGCATCGTCGTCGTCGGAGCCGGTCTGCTGCTCGCGACGCTGGCCGCCTTGTGGGCAGTTTTCTTCTCCTCCCTGTTCGCCGTGGACGGTGTCACCGTCGAGGGCACCCGGATGCTCAGCACCGAGCAGGTCGAGCGAGTGGCTGCGGTACCCCTCGGGGAGCCGCTGGCCCGCGCGGACCTCGAAGCGGTCCGCGAACGCGTCGAGTCGTTGACACCGGTCCTTGCCGCCGATGTCTCCCGCAAGTGGCCCGATCGGATCCTGGTCCGGGTCCAGGAGCGGATCGTGGTGGCCGTCGTCGAGGTCAACGGCAAGTTCCGTGGCATCGACGAGGAGGGTGTCGGGTTCCGTGGCTATTCCTCACGGCCCAAGTCGCTCCCGCTGATCAAGATCGACAAGGGCACTGGTGACGAGGCGAAGGCCGAAGGGGCGGCGGTGATCGCTGCCCTTCCCGAGTCCATCGCGCGCAAGGTGGAACACCTCGAGCTGCACAGTGTCGACCAGATCGACCTGCAGCTGCGCGACGGTCGCACGGTGGCGTGGGGGAGTGCGGACAAGTCCCGCGACAAGGCGAAGGTGCTCGAGGTCCTGCTGCAGCAGGAGGCTCGCGAATACGACGTCACCGTGCCCGGCCAGCCGACCACCCGGTGACCCGGCCCCGCTGACGCGTTGAGGTGCCGACTGGCCCGTGAGGTATCGGCCGGGGGAGACCCTCGACGACGATCCGCTCGACATTTCTGCGCGCGTCCGCGTGTCGTCGTGATTCGCTGCGCCGATGTGCCTACTGTCTTCGACAACGAGAGGTTGACATAACTATAACCCTCCACTTCAGGGTTAGGGTTCAGGGCAGCTGATCACCTTCCCACCACGAACATGAAGGCCGCAGCAGCACCAGGCCCGAGAAACAGACAGGACCCGATCCGCACCACAAACTGCGGGAGGGCACAGACGATCAGCGAGAGGCGAAGCCGCCGTGGCAGCAGCACAGAACTACCTGGCCATCATCAAGGTCGTGGGCATCGGTGGCGG
>DATCYH010000606.1:0-7096 GCA_036570405.1 Nocardioides sp. | reverse complement strand
GTTGAGGCTCCAGCAACCGCTCGACGAGCGCTACGCCAACGCCGACCCCGAAGACCTCGAGCGACGCATCGCCGCCGCCAAGGCCACCCTCGGCGACCGGCTCTTCATCCTCGGACACCACTACCAGCGCGACGAGGTCATGCGCTGGGTCGATGCCCGCGGTGACAGCTACCGGCTGTCCGTCCTCGCCCAGGGGCGAGACAACGCCGAGTTCATCGTGTTCTGCGGTGTGCACTTCATGGCCGAGTCGGCCGACGTGCTGACGGGTGACCACCAGAAGGTGATCCTCCCCGACCTCAACGCCGGATGCTCGATGGCAGACATGGCCGACCTCGACGAGGTCGAAGAGGCCTGGGAGGCGATCGCGGCCGTCACCGACATCAGCCGCGTCATCCCGATCACGTACATGAACTCCTCAGCCGCGCTGAAGGCGTTCGTGGGTCGCAACGGCGGCTCCGTGTGCACGTCGACGAACGCGCGTGCCGTGCTCGACTGGGCTCTCGGCAAGGGCGAGCGAGCCGGCCGCAACGCAGTCGGCTCCACGGGTGGCGGCGACAAGGTGCTGTTCTTCCCCGACCAGCACCTCGGTCGCAACACCGGCGGAGCGATGGGCTACGACGTCGACGCCGACATGCGCCTGTGGAACCCGCGCCAGGAGCTCGGCGGCCTCGAGGACGCCGACATCAAGGACTCCACCCTGCTCCTCTGGAAGGGCCACTGCTCGGTGCACCAGCGCTTCCTTCCCGAGCACGTGACCGCCTTCCGGGCCGAGCACCCCGACGGCATCGTCGTGACCCACCCCGAGTGCCGCTACGACACCTGCCAGATGGCGGATGCCGTCGGATCCACCGACTTCATCATCCGCACCGTGGCCGAGGCCCCGACCGACTCGGTGATCGGCGTCGGCACCGAGATCCACCTGGTGAACCGCCTCAACGACGAGACCCCCGACAAGACGGTCGTGTCGCTCGACCCGCTCGTGTGCCCGTGCTCGACGATGTTCCGCATCGACGCCCCGCACCTCTGCTGGGTGCTCGAGAACCTCGTCGAGGGCAACGTCGTCAACCAGATCCAGGTCGACCCCGACACCACCGAGTGGTCAAGGGTCGCCCTCCAGCGGATGCTCGAGATCGTCTGATCATCATCCCGACCGCCGGAGGCCGACGACTAGCGTCCTCGCCCAATGACTCAACCGCCCCTTGGAGTCGCGGTGGTGGGCGCCGGTTACTGGGGTCCCAACCTCGTCCGGAACTTCCTGGCCAGCGACGACACCTCGCTCTGGGCTGTTTGCGATACTGACCTAGAGCGGGCGTCCCGGGCTGCAGGTCGTCACAGCTCGATCATCATCACCGATGACCTGGCCACCGTGCTCGCCGACGAGCGGATCGAGGCGGTGGCGATCGCCACGCCCGTGCGGACCCACCACGAGATCGCGATGGCGTCACTCCGGGCAGGCAAGCACGTCCTGATCGAAAAGCCGCTGGCATCCACAGCGGCCGAGGGCCGCGAGCTCACAGAGACAGCCGAGGCCCTGGGCCTTGTGCTCATGTGCGACCACACCTACTGCTACACGTCCGCCGTCACGCGCATCCGTGAGGAGATCCATGGGGGCCGACTTGGGACGATCCAGTACATCGACTCCGTTCGCATCAACCTCGGCCTCGTACAGCCCGACGCCGACGTGTTCTGGGACCTTCTGCCACATGACGTCTCGATCCTGGACCACGTTCTCCCTGGTGGATTCCAGCCCACCTCTGTCTCGGCTATTGGGTCGGACCCGATCGGAGCCGGCCACGCATCGTTGGGATACGTAACGATGACGATGCCTGGAGGAGCGGTCGCGCACGTCCATCTCAGCTGGCTCAGTCCCGTGAAGATCCGGTCGTTCGTCGTTGGCGGCAGCGAGCGCCATCTCGTCTGGAACGACACGAATCCGGCACAGCGCATCTCTCTGTACGAGCGTGGCATTGAAGTCTCATCTGTCCACGACCCAGAGGCCCGTCGGGAACAGATGGTTCAGTACCGTGTAGGCGACATGCTTGCTCCGGCACTAACTGAGACGGAAGCCCTCCAAGGGGTCGTGAGCGAGCTTGCAGGAGCCATCCGAGACAAGCGGCGTGCCCTGACGGACGGTCGCGCTGGCGTGCGAGTGCTGGAGATCCTTGAGGCCTGTCGCGCCAGCATGTCCAACAGCGGAGCGCTCGTGCCCGTCCAGCTGACGACGTGAGCGCACGGATTCCTCTCGTCGACCTTGGCTGGCAGCACCGCCAGATCAGGGGGCTCCTCACACCACAGCTCGATGCGGCGATGACGGCAGCGCAGTTCGTGGGCGGTCCGGCGCTGGCGGCCTTCGAGGAAGCCTTCGCGTCCTCATGCGGAGCCGCCTACTGCGTTGGGGTGGCCAACGGCACCGATGCGATCGAGCTGACCCTCCGGGCCGCCGGCATTGGTCCAGGCGATGCCGTTGTGCTGCCCGCGAACACCTTCATAGCCTCCGTCGAGGGCATCACAGCGACCGGCGCGACGCCCGTCTTCGTAGACTGCGACGCCACGCTGTTGATGGACACGGATGCCGCCATCGCGGCACTCTCCCAGGGGGCGCGGGCTGTGCTACCCGTGCACCTCTACGGCCAGGCTACGGATACGGCAGCGCTAAGTGCTGCAGCCTCCGAGGCCGACGCAGTGGTGGTGGAGGACGCGGCCCAGTCACAAGGCGTGCGGATTGGTTCCCGTTCCATCGGAGCTCACGCGCTTGCCGCGACCACGAGCTTCTACCCCGGTAAGAATCTCGGTGCCTACGGTGACGGTGGCGCCGTGGTGACCGACGACCATGACCTCGCCGATCGAGTGCGGCTGATCGCCAACCACGGCAGTCGCACTCGGTACGTGCACGAGGTGCTCGGTCGTAACTCTCGGCTGGATGCCATTCAGGCCCTCGTGCTGCTCCTCAAGCTCGATCGGCTGTCCGAATGGAACGACCTACGGCGAGTAGCGGCACGCCGCTACGACGCGCTCCTTGCTGGACTACCCGTGGTGATCCCACCGCGCGCCAAGAGCCGGGATCACGTATGGCACCTGTACGTCGTACGAGTGCCTGAGCGGGACCGAGTCCTGCAGGCGCTCTCAAGGGACGGCGTCGAGGCTGCCGTCCACTACCCCACCCCTGCGCACCTCCACGAGGCGACGCGATCGCTGGGATACGGAGTCGGCGACTTCCCCCGAGCTGAGCGCGCCGCGGGGGAGATCCTGTCCCTACCTCTGTACCCGGGCATCACAGAGGAACAGCAGGAGCGCGTCGTGATCAGCCTCGCCAGCGCTCTCCACTAGCCGATCAGGTCCAGCGCTCCGCAGCGGCTAGGCCCTGCACGACCTGCTCGTTGAAGCTGTCGGCGCCGAACACCTCCGCTCCGATGACGTCAGCGGGGAGGTCGGCCGCGCTGAGATGTGATCGACCCTCGGCGAAGCGCTGACGGTTCACGAACGTGGGCAGCGTGAACGAGGGTCCCGCAATCGCGTGCACCGGGAGCACGGACGCGCCATCGGCCACGACACCCAGCGCATGCAACCAGTGGGACGCGACTTGGAAGGCCGCGTCGGGCGTGACCGCGGCTGTGAGCTCCACCACATAGGTGCGCCAACCAGGTCGATCGTCAGCGTTGCTCGTCGTCACCCGTAGAACCGGCACTTCGCCGTCGACAACGAAGCACGTGCTGAAGTCGGGCTCGGTTGCGGAGAGCTCCACGTCAAGCCACACGAAGTTCCCCCACGCCCGATCGAACGGCCCGGTGAAACCTGCGAGGCGAAAGGACTCCTGCGGGCCCACCGCGACGACCACGTCGCGCGCCTCCACAGGTGGCCCGGCAGCGAAAGAAATGAGCGTTCCCGCTCCATCCTCCGTGATCTCGTTGACGCGTCCACGCTCGGCGACTTCGATGCCGTCATGGTCTCGAACCCGCGCGAGCAGGCGTCGCACCAGCTCGCCCATGCCACCTCCTCGCACTGTGTGCATCGGCCTCGCAGGGCGATAGGTCAGGGATCCGACGCCGCATGCGGCAGACAGGGTCTCCGGCCAGAACAGTGGCAGCCAGATCTTGCGTCGCAGCTCGGCTACCACCTGGTCCGCTCCGCCGGGAAGGATCTTCGCTGCCAGCGCACCAATGAACTCGTGGTGGAAGGTAGGGCCGTGGTTCTGCCTCGATGCGTCCGCAAGGCTCACCATGGAGAGGTCTGAGGTGAGCAGACCCGCAGGGCCGAGGGCACGAGCTGCTGCAGAGGCCTCGTTGGCGATCGCTTCCTGCTCACCCTCGTCGAGGAGATCGGGCAGGTCAGCGAGATCACCGCCGAGCACGAAGTCTCGTGCCCGTCGACCCCGCCTCCAGATGGCAGGTGGGACGATCTCCTCGAGATCGTCGCCGGCAAGCCCGCGGACGAGGGCGTCGATCGAAGCGAGAAAGGGACGGTGGCCGTGAGTGCCGGGCCTGTACTCGGACAAAGAAGGCGGGTCAGCAATCAGTTCGTCGTAGCCAAGCTCGATGATCCGCGGACCCACATCGAGCTGACGCCCCACCGCTTCAATCGGCAGGAAGCCACTACCGATGGGTCCGGCAGGCAGGACCAACTCGACCTCGCGCCCCCGGGAGGCCACCGTGTCAGCCGCCACCAGCGCGGAGACGCTGGCGCCAAGGACGACCAACCGTTCAGCCACTCAACCGCTCCCAACGCGACGACGCCAACGCTGCTTCCACATCGATCGAAAGCTCTAGTCGCAGCTCGGTCGACGCACCCAAGGATCGTTTGAACTGGACGAGTCCATGGTTAGGTCGAGCATCATCAGTCGAGATACCCAGATCCACGATCGATGCGCCGCTTTGGTGCGATCGTTCGAATACCGTTCTAGCGAGCAGCGGCATCGGCGATACTGATGTCCCTCCCACGTCGCCCCAGTACTGCACGACGTCATGTGCGGCGGCCGTGCGGTACACGAGAGCCGCCGCTAGGTCAGTCCCACCGACCTCGCGCACGACGTACATGCGCACGAGCGGACGAAAGCGATCGCGGACGTCACGCACGTATTGCAAGGACAACCGCATCGGGCGGCCCTTGCTGAGCCGGTTGTGCTCGAGGACCCGGTAGGCATGCTCCCATCCCTGATCGTCATCGAGGGAGAGCTCGTCAACCCACCAACCTTGCTCGGCAGCACGCCGCGCGGCCTTGGCGGCCCTCGACTGGAGGCACACTCCGGGGTCGCGGACGTCGACGAAGAAGCTGAGGTTGGCCAGGTCGATGACAGCGCCCAGGTTCAGGAGCACAAACTGCAGATGAGATTCGGCGGCGCCGTGATGGGGAGGCTTGCTTCGGAGCTCGATCCGGCGCACGCCCTGTTGGGTCGCTCGGTCGAGGAGCTCCCGAACGAATCCGATGACCGCTGCAGGCGGCTCGTCCGGCCGGACGAAATCGGCACCACCCATAGGTGCTCCGAAGCCCGCCACCCAGGAATCGCCCACTCGGGCCGCAGTGAACGTCCCGACGAGACGCTCTTCGATCTCGATGTCCACGGCAACACGTCGCGGCGCCGCTTCAGGGTTCAGCCCGTAGTACCCGGCGGTGTTCCACAGCGACAGGTGTGGGCTCGCCCGATCAGGCACCGCACCGCGCTCGAGCAGGGGATCCCTCACCGCACGACGATGTAAGCCATAGCGCTCAGCTCTGGCACATGGCGTGCAGCGCCGATCAGTCCTTCCAGCACCGCTTCCGGCAGTGTCCCCATCAAAGCGTTGGGCAGCGGCTTCACCATTACGCCAGAGCGGTGCACGCAGCGCAGCCCGACCGATGCGGCCATGCGCTCCAGGTCGTCTGCGTCGAGCGTCCGCAGCGTCTCAAGCTCGATCGAACGCTCCCCCAGCCCCCGTTGGTCCTCCAGTAGACCCATCTCCACTCCGACAAGCCGGTGAAGCGATCGAGGGTTGGGCACGGTCAGGTGAGCCAGACCTCCGGGACGAAGATGAGCCGCCACCACCGCCATGAGCGCCGATGGTTCACGCACCTCCTGGGCAAGGTTGGTCGCGACCACATGATCGAACTGACGCCCCAGGGCGAGGTCGGTCACCTCGCCCTGAAGGAACTCAGCCCCGGGAATCCCCCGAGCTCGCGCCCGCTCGAGGTAAGCGTCTGAGCGGTCTACGCCGGTGACGGAGGCGCCTGCGGCAACGAGCGACACCGACATCAAGCCTGTTGCGCAACCGAGTTCGAGGACGCGATCTCCCGACCGGATCCACGGAGATATGGCACGTCCGGTGCCGACCGTGAACCACCGGTCGAAGTCCGTGTCCGGGTCATACCGGTCGTCATAGGCCATGCCGCGCTGACCCTACCCGGGACGGCAGACTTGTCTTGTGGACACGTCGCCCCTAACCCCGGCATCCCTTGACGCTTATGCCGACGCCTACTACCTCAACGCAGAGATCGACGACATCGACATCGAGGAGCTTGCTCAACGTCAGAGCATCCCCGCCATCGTCGCCGGCTTGGCCGGCTGCAGTCGAGTGCTGGAGATGGGCTTCGGGACCGGACTGATCACGCGTGAGCTAATAGCCGCCGGCGTTTCTGTCGAGGTTCTTGAGGGGTCGCCACGTCTCGCAGCGCACGCTCGCTCAGCTCACCCGGGACTGATCGTGCACGTCGGGATGTTCGAGACTTTCCAGCCAGCAGATCCCTTCGATGCGGTGTTGGCGCTCCACGTCCTGGAGCACGTCGACGACCCAGTCGCATTGCTGGTCCACCTTCGTTCCTGGCTGCGCTCAGGAGGGATGCTCACCGTCGTCACGCCGAACGCTGAGTCTCTCCACAGGCAGCTAGCCGTTCGCATGGGTCTCCACGAGAACCTCGACGACCTCTCACCACGCGACCACGTGGTGGGCCATCAGCGGGTCTACAACCTGCAAAGCCTGCACGCTGACCTCACCGCAGGTGGCTTCACGCCAGAGGAGGACTTCGGGTACTTCGTCAAACCACTGTCGAACGCTCAGATGCTCGACTGGCCGATGGACGTCCTCCGGGGACTGAACCAGCTCTCGGATGTCGTCCCTCCGCGACTCCT
>DATCYH010000605.1:0-8961 GCA_036570405.1 Nocardioides sp. | reverse complement strand
GTCGCATTCGACACCTCCGGGGTTCTCTTCGTTGGATCGGGCGTGCTTGTCGCACGGGCCAGCCTGTCACAGGCCGAACAGCCGGGCCAGAACGGTCGCCACGCCCTCGTCGGTGTTCGCCGGCGCGGTGTGCTGCGCGACGGCTCGGGCGGAGGGGTGCGCGTTGGCCATCGCATAGGAATGTCCCGCCCACCGCAGCATCGGGATGTCGTTGGGCATGTCACCGAATGCGACCACGTCGGCAGGCTCGATCCCGAGCTCGGTGCTGAGGCGCTCCAGGGTGGTCGCCTTGGTGACTCCGCGTGCCGACATCTCCAGGAGCGAGAAGGACGAGGACCAGGTCACCTCGAGCATGGTGCCGACCATCTCCTCGGCATGGCGCCAATAGGTCTCCGGGGTGATCTCGTGGTGGATCGCCAGGAGCTTGACCACGCTGTCGTCGAAGATCGCCTCCAGGGGCCCGGTCTCGATGCCGAGTGGCTCCCGGTGGCGTCCCATGAACCCTTCCTCGCGGGCGAACCCGGTGGTCTTCTCCAGCGCGAACGAGGTGCCGGGGACCGCCTTGCGCAGCGTGTTGGCCACCTGCAGCGCGGTGTCGCGGGGCACGGTCAGTGCGTTGCGCACCGAGTGCGAGCCCACGTCATAGACGATGCCACCGTTGGAGCAGACGGCCAGGCCGTGCCCGCCGACGTCGCTCCACAGCGACTCCATCCAGCGCATCGGGCGCCCGGTGACGAAGACGACCGGGATGCCGCGGTGGTCGAGTTCCCTGAGCACCTCACGGGTTCGCGCGGAGACCTGTCCCTCGGCGTCGAGCAGGGTGCCGTCGAGGTCGGTGGCGACCAGCTTCGGCGTGCTCACGTGAACCAGCGGTCGAGCTCGACCGCGGCACCGTCCTCGTTCACCGCAAGTGTGACGTCGTCCGCGGCGGCCAGCACCTTGTCGACGGCCTGGCCCATCGCCACCGAGCGGCCCGCCCAGGCGAACATCTCGAGGTCGTTGAGGCCGTCGCCGATCGCGAGCGCGTCGGCGGCGTCGACCCCGAGCTCGCGGGCCACGTGCGCCAGGCCCGACGCCTTCGAGACACCGACCGGCGCCAGGTCCATCCAGGCCGTCCAGCCGATCACGTAGTCGGTGCCGTGCAGGCCGAGCTTCTCGGCGAGCAGGTGGAAGTCCTCGACGGTGGCATCCGGGTCGCGGATGATGACACGACTGACCGGCTCGCCGACGATCTCGTCGACGTCGGTGATGATCATCTCACCGGACAGCTCGCCCTCGGGGAACGGCCGGTTTACTCGATAGCCACGGCCCCGCTCCTCCACGCCGACGAGGGCATTGGGGTGGAACCTGAGGATCTCCGCCACCGCGGCCGACGCATCGAAGGTCTCCTCGTGGATCACCTCGATCGGTGGATAGCGCGGGCAGACCGCGCCGTTGGAGGCGACGATCCAGAGCCGCTCGGCCCCCTCGTCGGGAATCCCGAGTTGGTCGGCGATCGGGGTCATCCCGTGCAGGGAACGGCCGCTTGCCAGCACGATGTGGGCGCCGGCGTCATAGGCACGCCGTACGGCGTCGCGCACCGCCGGCGGGACCTCGCCGTGCACGGTGCCCGAGTCGGCGACCCAGCGCAGCAGGGTGCCGTCGATGTCCAGGGCGACCAGCTTCGGACGCCATACCGGCTCAGGCATTGACCACCTCGAGCACCTCGCGCCCGCCGAGGTAGGGCTGGAGTGCCTTCGGGACGCGGACCGAGCTGTCGGCCTGCTGGTGGGTCTCGAGGATCGCCACGATCGTGCGGGTGATCGCGCAGAGCGTGCCGTTGAGGGTCGCCACCGGCTTGATCCCCTCCTCGAAACGGCCGCGGGTGTCGAGGCGACGGGTCTGGAAGTCGGTGCAGTTCGAGGTCGAGGTGAGCTCGCGGTACTTGCCCTGGGTGGGGATCCACGCCTCGCAGTCATACTTCGCCCTGGCGCTGAGCCCGAGGTCGCCCGCGGCGACGTCGATCACCTGGTAGGCCAGCTCGAGCTTGTCCAGGAACTGCTTCTCCCAGTCCAGGAGTCGCTGGTGCTCGGCCTCGGCGTCCTCGAGGGTTGTGTAGACGAACATCTCCACCTTGTCGAACCAGTGCACCCGGATGATTCCCTTGGTGTCCTTGCCGTGCGAGCCTGCCTCCTTGCGGAAGCACGGGCTGAACGCGGCATAGCGCATCGGCAACGAGTTGCCGTCGAGAATCTCGTCGGAGTGGTACGCCGCCATCGGCACCTCGCTGGTGCCGACGAGGTACATGTCCTCGCCCTCGATGCGATAGACGTCGTCCGCGGCCTGACCCAGGAACCCGGTGCCCTCCATCGCGCGCGGCTTGACCATCGCCGGAGGGATCACCTCGGTGAAGCCGGCCTCATGGGCCTGGTCCATCGCCATGTTGACCAGCGCCCGCTCGAGCTGGGCGCCGACGCCGGTGAGGAAGTAGAACCGGCTGCCGCTGACCTTCGCACCGCGTTCGAGGTCGATCGCGCCGAGCATCCTGCCCAGCTCGATGTGGTCACGGGGCTCGAAGCCCTCCGCGGCGAAGTCACGCGGGGTGCCGATGGTCTCCAGGACCACGAAGTCGTCCTCGCCACCCTCGGGGGTGTGGTCCGAGGCGAGGTTCGGGATGCTGCCCAGCGCGGCCTTCCACTCGACCTCGGCCTCACCCTGGGCGGCCTCGGCCGCCTTGACGTCGGCCGCGAGTACCTTGGTGCGGGCCAGCAGGTCCGCCTTCTCCTCGGGCGCTGCTTTCGGGATCAGCTTCCCCAGTTTCTTCTGCTCGGCGCGCTTCTCCTCGAACTCCACGATCGACCTGCGCCGCCCCTCATCGGCGGCAAGTGCCCGGTCGACCACCTCGTCGGAGAGCCCGCGCTTGGCCTGGGCTGCACGGACACGGTCGGGTTCGTCACGGAGGATGCGGGGATCGATCATGCGCACAGGCTATCCGGCGGCCGCTGGCCCGGTCGTCCGGATTACCCGGTCCCGGATCGGAGCGCGGCATACTTCGGTGTGTGACTGACCGTTCCCGCTCCACCCCATTGGTCTGGTCCGCGATCCTCCTCGGGCTCTTCGCGGTGCTGACCGTGCTCGTGGTCATCGACTGGGCCCCGCTCACCGACCTCGACCGCTCAGCCACCGACGAGACCACGACGTGGGTCACCGAGGGCAGCTGGCTCGAGCACGCGCTGAGGATCCTCGAGCAGGCCGGCGGAACCATCGCCGGCATCATCTACACGATCCTGCTGTCCGCGTGGCTCTGGTGGCAGGCGCAGCGCCGTGCGGCGCAGTTTGCCCTGATCGTCATCATCACCACCTTCGTGGTGACGCACGCGCTGAAGTTCCTCACCGACCGCAACCGTCCCGACGTACAGGCTGTCTTCGCCCACCTCGACAACGGATCGTTCCCGTCGGGGCACGCCTCGTTCATCGCGTCCCTGGCTGGTGTGCTCTATGTCGTCGTCGGGATGCTCGTACGCCGCTCCGGCATCCGGCGACTCATGCACGTGTTGTTGGTGTTGTTGGCCCTGGCCATGTGCTTCGACCGGCTGCTGCTCGGTCGCCACTTTCCCTCCGACGTGATCGGTGGGCTGCTGCTCGGCTTCGGCGTGGCCCTGTTGACCCGGGCGTTCTTCGATCCCCTGCCGAGGAGCACGGCACTCACCACCGAACCACTGGTGGCCTCGGTGCCCGCAGCGACCCGCGACCTGCACGTCGTGCTCAACCCGATCAAGGTCGAGGACGTCGGCCAGTTCCGCTCGATTCTCTCCGCGATGGCGGTCGAGTCCGGGTGGCGCGAGCCGGCCTGGCACTACACGACGATCGAGGACCCTGGCACCGGGATGGCCGCCAAGGCGTCCGTCGCGGGCGCCGACCTGGTCATCGTGTGCGGTGGTGACGGCACGGTCCGCGAGGTCTGCGCCGAGCTCGCCGGCACCGGGATCCCGGTGGGCATCGTGCCGGCCGGCACCGGCAACCTGCTGGCCCGCAACCTCGACATCCCGCTCTACATCCGCTCGGCGATCGACGTGGCGCTGAACGGCCAGGACCGGGCGATCGACATGGTCCGGGTCTCCGGCGACGGCGGGCTGGAGGACACCCACTTCCTGGTGATGGCCGGGATGGGCTTCGACGCCGCGATCATGGAGGGCGTCAACGAGGACTTCAAGAAGAAGGTGGGCTGGCTGGCCTATGTCCTGTCCGGGCTGAAGTCGCTGATGTTCCCGGCGGTGAAGGTCGAGGTGTCGATCGACGACGCCCCGTTCACCAAGCATCGGGCGCGGACCGTGCTGGTCGGCAACGTCGGCTATCTCCAGGCCGGGATGCCGCTGCTCCCGGACGCCGCCATCGACGACGGCGTGCTGGACGTCGTGCTGCTGCACCCGAAGCGATTCCTGTCCTGGCTCCCGCTGGCGTTCCGGGTGCTGACCAAGGGCTCGAAGACCGACGAACTGATCGAGCGGTTCACCGGCCGCAAGGTCGTCATCCGGGCCGCGATCGACACCCCGCGCCAGCTGGACGGCGACTCGATCGGTTCGGGACGCGAGCTGTCGATGGAGTGCATCCACGGGCGGTTGCTGGTCCGCGCGCCTCGCTGAGTCTTCGCTCTTCGGGGGTGCTGCGTTAGTGGGTGGGCGTAGCGATCAGGCAGCGCGCTCGAGGCGGAAGACGCGAATGGTGCGGTCGGTTCGCTGCTCGTACTTCGCGTAGTTGGGCCAGGTCCGGTTCATCACGGCCCACAGCTCGTCGCGCTCGGCACCGAGCGCCTCACGGGGAGTCACGGCGTACGTCGTCCCCTCGAAGTTGACGCTCGCCCGGTCGGCCGCGGCCACGTTGACCACCCAGGCGGGCGGCTTCGGAGCGCCCCAGTTGGAGCCGGCGATCAGCCAGCCGTCCTGGTGCGGGACGCAGAGCAGGGGGGTGCTGCGCGGGATCCCGCTCTTGCGGCCGACGACCGTGAGGGTCAGGCCGGGGAGGCCTGCGATCCGCACGAAGCCGACCCGCCCCCGGGTGAGCCGCTGGACGAAACGGTCCATCGCCACGATCTGCTTGTTGAACCTCGGGAGCCACGGTTGACCGCCGAGGAAGATGGCGATCGGGCGCACCAGCCGCGCATAGACGTCGTACATGGCACGGAGCCTAGCGGTGGAACTGGCGCGCTGTTGCTGTTGCTCAAGGACCTGTCGGCGGGGTGCAGAGCGGCAGGAACGGCGCGTTACATGCGGGGAGGATCCGCGCTCAGGGGCGAGCGTGCGTGATCGCTTCCTCCTCCTCCGGGGAGAGCTGCTGCTCGCAGGTCCAACCGGAGATGCTCTTCGCATAGGTGCGCGCCTCGCTGCGGCCGTGGATCGAGGTGAGCACGATGCCGTGGCCCGCGCCGTCGAGCAGCGCGATCGACCAGGAAAGGTGCCCGCCCATGTCACCGAAGGCGTCGTAGCGCACCACGGCCAGGTGCTTGAACGCATCGCCGGCCTCGGCACGCAGCGCCGCGACCTCCTGGCGCAGGCCCACCACGTCCTCGGGGAGCGCGTCCTCGCTGGACTCGTCGCGGCGCGGTCCCTTGCGGGCGTTGGTCACGGAGACGACGATGGCGATCACGGCGAGCAGGATCGCCAAGCAGGCAAGGGCAATGTCCATGGGCAGAGGTTACGGCCCCGGCTCAGTCACCGTTGCGCAGGCTCGCGAGCCAGCTCTCGGCCTCTCGGAAGTCGCCGTCGCCGGTGCCCTTCTCGACCTCGGTGCGGACACCGTCGGCTCGCGGGTAGGAGCCGAGGAAGCGTACGTCGTCGCACGTCCGGTGCAGTCCCATCAGGGCCTCGCCCACCCGGGCCTCGGCGATGTGGCCCTCGCAGTCGATCGAGAAGCAGTAGCGGCCCAGACCGGCACCGGTCGGACGCGACTCGATCCGCGAGAGGTTGACGCCGCGCAGGGCGAATTCCTCGAGCAGTTCGAGGAGCAGCCCGGGGTGGTCGGTGCGGATGAAGGCGACCAGGGAGGTCTTGTCGGCCCCGGTCGGGCTGGCAGGGGCGCCCGGTCGGGTGACCAGCACGAAGCGGGTCTCCGCCGAGGCGTTGTCCTCGATGCCCTGCGCCAGTGTCTGCAGCTGGTAGTGGTCGGCTGCCAGCGGCGAGGTGATCGCGGCGTCCCAGGTGGCGGTCCCGTCGGCGAGCCCGGCGCCGGCGGCCGCGGTCGAGTTGGTGTGGACCACGCGCGCCTGCGGAAGGTTCGTCGCCACCCACTTCCTGGTCTGTGCCGCGGCGTGCGGATGGGTGCCGACGACTGTGATCGCCTCCAGCGTCGTCCCGGGAAGGGCAATCAGGGAGAACTGGATCGGGACGGTTGCCTCCGCCGCGATCACCAGCGGGTCGCCGGTGGCCAACTCGTCGAGGGTGACCGGGACCGAGCCCTCCACGGAGTTCTCGATCGGCACGACGGCGCCGGCCACCTCACCACTGCGAACCAGGTCGAGGGCCACGGTGACCGTCGAGCAGGGCTCGAGTGCGACCGAGGGGGCCTGGTCACCCGTGGCCTGTGCCGGGGCGATGCTCGGGACCAGCTTGGGGGCCAGCGATCGCGCGGCCTGCTCGGTGAAGGTCCCGGCGGGACCGAGGAAGGCCAGGCGGGGGCTGGTACCGGCGGCAGCGGTGTGGTCGTCAGGGGCGGGCATGGGCATCAGGATAGGCGCCCGAGCCCGTCGGCCCGTGCGCTCGTTGCACGGTGACCCACGTCACCGCGGTGGATAGAGTGACGACATGGTCAACCCAGATGTCCCCGAGAGCGTGCGCACCACCACCCATGGTGCGGACAGCGAGGTCGGGACCCTCCGCACAGTCATGCTCCACCGCCCGGGTGGTGAGCTCAAGCGGCTCACCCCGCGCAACAACGACCGGCTGCTCTTCGACGGGGTGCCATGGGTCTCCCGCGCCCAGGAGGAGCACGACGCGTTCGCCGAGACACTGCGCAACCGCGGGGTCGAGGTGCTCTACCTGACCACGCTGCTCACCGAGACCTTCGCCAGTCGCGACGCCCGCAACCACGCCGTCACCACCGCGCTGTCCGGGCTGCACCTGGGCGACACGCTGCGCAGCTATCTGGCCGACGCGTTGCGCGACTGCTCCCCCGGGGAGCTGACCGGCCACCTCACCGAGGGGATCCGCAACGACGAAGTCCGCGGTGGCCATGGTCTGGTCACCTCGCTGCTGCCCACCGACGAGTTCCTGATCGACCCGCTGCCCAACCTGCTCTTCACCCGCGACTCCAGCGTCTGGATCCGCGACCGCGTGGCGATCACCTCGCTGGCGATGCCCGCGCGTGCCCGCGAGACCCAGCTGACCGAGCTGATCTACACAGAGCACCCCCGCTTCCGTGACGTCGAGGGCGGAACCCGCAAGATCCATGGCTGGCACCACGAGCACGTCGAGGGCGGCGACGTACTGCTGCTGGCGCCCGGTGTGGTTGCGGTCGGGGTCGGGGAGCGCACGACGCCGGCCGGTGTCGAGCGGTTGGCCCGCCAGGTCTTCCACAGCCGCCTCGCGCACACCATGCTGGCCGTGCCGATCGCCCAGGAGCGGGCCACGATGCACCTGGACACCATCTGCACGATGGTCGATGTCGACAAGATCGTGATGTATCCGAACGTTGCCGATTCGCTGCAGGCGTTCACGGTCACCGCGAGTGGCGTGGACGACGGCGGTTCGGACCGCGACATCCATCTCGAGGTCTCCGGTCCCGAGCCGTTCCTGGTCGCCGCCGCCAAGGCGATGCAGATCGACACCCTGCACCAGATCGACACCGGCCTGGACCCGGTGACTGCCGAGCGCGAGCAGTGGGACGACGGCAACAACACCCTCGCGATCGCGCCGCGGGTGGCCGTGGCCTACGTCCGCAACGACGAGACGAATGCGCGCCTCGAGGAGGCCGGCATCGAGGTGGTCCGGATCGAGGGCTCCGAGCTCGGCTCCGGTAGGGGTGGTCCGCGGTGCATGTCGTGCCCGATCACCCGGGACCCCCTCCCCCTCTGACGAACCGGCGTTTCTTGCGCGCCGAACCTGCAGTTGTTGTTCGTCGAACCTGCAACTCTTGCGCGTTGAACCTGCAGTTCTTGCGGTCAGAGCCTCTACGACAACAATTGCCAGTTCGACGCCCGACAACTGCCAGTTCGCGGCGCAACAACTGCAGGTTGGACGCGCAACAACTGCAGGTTCGCGGGAAATGCAGAAGCCCGGTCGCTGTTGACGGGGGATACAACAACGACCGGGCGAAGAGAAACTTACGTCATGAACGCGGGGTTTACAACACGGCGCGACGAGGTGTCGACACGCCTGCTCCGCACCACAGCGACGACGCAGAACTCAGCGGATGGTGACCTGTCTCCCAGCCAGTGACGACTTCGCGGAACGCTCCGCGGAGGTCAGGTCCGAGTCGTCTGCGAGTGCGTCGGCGAGCTCCGCTGCGAACTTCTTCGCGGGCTCCTCGAGAACCTCCGCGCCGGTGCCGACAGGCAGGTCCCACACCGGGACGAGCACGCCGTGCGCGCGGAACATGCCGACCAGGCGGCCACCCTCGACGAGCGTGTCGGCACCCTTGGTGTGCAACCGGGCGAGCGCATTGAGCAGCGCGTCCTCGTCCTCGGGCATCGCCCAGCGCAGGTGCTCCTTGGAGCCGACATTGGTCCAGTACGCCGCCTCGACACCGTTCAGCTTCACCGTCGGGTGCACCGAGCCGTTCGCCTGGTCGAGTGCCGCGTCCATCTCGGGGGTGCGGTCCTCAACGTCGTCGAGCCAATAGCCGAACCCCTCGTGCACGGTGATGTCGAGCGGCTCGTCCTCGACCAGGTCGGTGAACCGCGGGCCCTCACCGGGCGCCTCGGTCAGCCCGACGATGCCGGTCTCCCCCGCCTCGGCGTGCTCGATGGCGCGGGCCAGCACGGCACCCAGG
>DATCYH010000604.1:0-6504 GCA_036570405.1 Nocardioides sp. | reverse complement strand
GCTCGACGAGCCGCTGAGCGCCTTGGACAAGTCGTTGCGCGAACGGCTCGCCACAGACCTTCGCGAGATCCTGGTGGCAGCCAGCACCACCGCGCTGCTGGTCACCCACGACCACGAGGAGGCGTTCGCGGTCGCCGACCGGATGGCGCTGATGCGCGGAGGCCGGCTGGTCCAGGAAGGGACCCTGTCCGAGGTCTGGGAGCACCCGGCCGACCCGGAGGCGGCATCGTTCCTGGGCTACTCGACCGTCCTGACGGGCGCTGCGGCCGACGCAGTGCTCGCCGCGGCAGGCAGCGAGACCGGCCACCGCGTGGCGTTGCGCCGCTCGGCACTCCAGATCGTCGAGCAGGGACCGCTGGAGGGAGTCGTGCTCTCCTCGCGGCTGACTCCCGAGGCGGTGCGGCTCGAGGTGGATGTCACAGGCGTCGGCCCGGTGGCCGCGGTGACCCGGGACGGCGTACAACCGCCCGGACCCGGACAAAAGGTGCACCTGGTGGTGGCCCGGGACCGAATTGCCGTGATCGCCGACTGATCAACGCGACCTGGTCTCCCCTAGACTGCCCAGCGTGTATCGCCGTGCCTATGTGCTCCTCGTCGGAGTCGCCACCGTCATGGGTGTGCTCGCGATCGGCACGGCAATCAGCGTCGGAGAGGGCCTGCGGGATCCCGAGGGCTTCCTCGGCCCGGCCTGGGTGCGCCTGCCGATGCTGGTCTTCGGCGCCCTCCTGCTCGACATGTTGCCCCGTGCCGTGTGGTTCGGCAAGGGCAAGTTCCCGCTGATGAAGCAGGTGGTCATCGACCGCTGGAAGTCGCACTGGAACCGGGAGCGGATCACCCTCGTGGTGATGGGGATCGTCTGCTTTTACATCACCTATGTGTGCTACCGAAACCTGAAGTCGTTCCTGCCGCAGGTCTACGACGCCAAGTTCGACCGACCGCTCGACCTGCTCGACCAGGCGATTTTCTTCGGCAACGAGCCGGCAGTCGTCCTGCACACGGTCTTCGGCACCAGCGTGATGGCCTTCGCGCTCTCGCTGATCTACCTGTGGTTCCTGCCGATGGTGCCGCTGCTGCTGACCGGCTGGTTGATCTGGTCGAAGAACATCTCCTACGGCTACTGGTTCGCGACCTCGCAGGCGATCGCGTGGAGCCTCGGTACGGCGTCCTACTACGCGCTTCCCGCCACGGGGCCGGGCTTCGCCTATCCATGGCGCTACACCGAGCTCGCGCACACCCCGACGACCGACCTGATGGAGAGCCTCTCGTATGGCCGCGTTGCGGTGATGTGGGGCGGTGTGGACGGCGTGCAGTCGGTGGCTGCCTTCGCCAGCCTGCACACGGCGATCACGCTGCTCGTGGCGCTGATGGCGCAGTACACGATCCGCGTCCGGTGGGTGCACTGGGTGCTCTGGGTCAACTTCGGGCTCACCGTGATCGCGACGCTCTACTTCGGTTGGCACTACGTCGCCGACGACATCGCCGGAATCGTCATCGCCGTCCTCGCCTTCTACCTGGGCGGTCTCGCCTCGGGGCAGAAGTTCGACAGACACGGCCTGTCGTCGCACCCGACGACCACGACCTCCAAGGTCCCGGTCGAGCGGGACTGAGCCTGCGGGCTCTCTGGCGCCTCGGCGCCGAGTCGGTGCGTGCTGCCCTGCTGGGCGCCGGGGCGTGCTGCCCTGCTGGGCGCCGGTGCGGGGCGGCCGAGCGTGCTTCTTGGCGACCCCACGCGTGAAAATTGAGCCCTCGATGTGCGCCTTTCGGCCGAAATGTGAGAACTACATTGATGTAATTTGCAACCCGACACGCCGACGAGTGCAAGAAAATCTGTGAAAAGTGTTTCCTTTGTGACTCCTGAGCACTAGCGTGCTCAGAGTGCCTCGGGCGGTGGGGAAGCCGCCTGAGGTCTTCAAACGCAAAGGGGACTCTCGTGCGACGGACAACCTACGGACGCCCGCTGCTGGCTGCGCTGGCCGGCGTGCTTGCCTTGTCACTGACCGCGCCGGCCGCCATCGCTGACCCGCAGACGCCCTCCCAGGAGGACGTCGACCGGGCCGAGCGGGACGCGCAGGCTGCCGAGCGCACCGTCGCCGAGGTCCAGACCGACCTGGTCCTGGCCAACCAGCGACTGGAGGCCGCGAGTATCAAGGCGGCCCAGGCCGGCGAGGCCTACAGTGCCGCCAAGTGGGAGCTCGACCAGGCCGCGGGCCGGGTCAAGGCAGCCGACCGCAGGTCGGCAACTGCTGGCAAGAAGCTGGCAGAGCAGGAGGAGTCCTACTTCGCGCTCCTCGCCAGCACCTATGAGATGTCCCCGGGCCTGACCAGCCTCAATGCGATGGCGAGCGAGCAGGGCATCGAAGGTGTCCTGGAGAACTCCAACACGGTCTACAACGTGAACTCCTCGATGGGCGACATCACCTCTTCCTATGAGGCCGCGCGAACCGTTGCCGACCTGGCCACCGGCCAGGCCCAGGACGCCCGTGACGCCGCAGCCCGGCTCGAGAAGGGCGCCGCACAGGCGCGACTCACCGCCGAGGGTGAGGCGCAGGCGGCGATGGCTGCGTCCACCTCGGTCGCCAAGCAGAAGGACGCGCTGCTGGCCGAGCTCGCCGAGCAGCAGGGCATCTCCGTCGACCTGGCCACCCGTCGTCAGGCCTCGCTCGAGGAGGCGGCGCAGCGTCGTCGTGCCGCTGCCGCAGCAGCCGAGCAGCAGCGTGCGAGCGAGCAGGCACAGACCGCTCTCCCCGCCGACGACTCGAACTCCGGCGACACCACCTCCGGCGGATCGACCAGCGGATCGACCGGTGGGTCGCCTGGCGGGTCCACTGGTGGGGACAGCTCCTCGGACAACGACAGCGGCGGCAGCACCGAGTCCACACCGGATCCCGAGCCCGCGCCTGCCCCGACGCCCAAGCCGGCACCGCGACCGTCCCCGACACCCCCGCCGTCGAGTGGCGGCGCATCGGCCGCGATCAGCTTCGCGCGGGCCCAGATCGGCGAACCCTACGTCTGGGCCGCGGCCGGACCCAGCTCCTGGGACTGCTCGGGCCTGACGATGATGGCTTGGCGACAGGGCGGCAAGTCGCTGCCGCACTACTCGGTCGGCCAGTATTCAGCGACCACGCCGATCTCGGCGGGCTCGCTCAAGGCTGGCGACCTCGTCTTCTGGGGATCCTCCAGCAGTCCCTCATCGATCTACCATGTGGCGCTCTATGCCGGGAACGGGCGGATCATCCACGCCCCGCGCACCGGCCGCCCGGTGACCGAGGAGTCGCTGTACTACTGGATCCCGCCGAACTTCTACGGTCGACCCTGACCCACGGCACACCCCGGCCGGTAGCGTGTGGGCATGGCCACTGAGACGCCCGCGACGACCGAGTCCGGCAAGGACCCAGCCACCACTACCGACGACCACGAAACCGGCTACCTGCAACCCGAGATCGACCTCGCAGCACTGAGCTCCCTGCTCGACGGCGACTATGCCGATGTGCGCGAGCTGGTCCGCAAGAACCTCGTCGAGAACGCCGACGTGCTGGAGGCGGCCGAGACCCTCGGCCACGACGAGTTCCGGGACCGGGTCCGCGACGTCGTGGTCAGCGTGGCCGGAACCGGCCAGACCGCGCTCGGGTTCCCGAAGGCACAGGGTGGCTCCAACAGCACCGGTGGAGCCATCGCGGCCTTCGAGACGATGGGCTTCGGAGACCTCTCCGTGCTGGTCAAGATGGGAGTCCAAGTCGGCCTCTTCGGTGGCGCGATCCAGAACCTCGGCAACGAGGAGCACCACGCGAAATATCTCCCCGACGTCATCTCCGGCAAGCTCCTCGGCTGCTTCGCGATGACCGAGGCTGGCCACGGCTCCAACGTGCAGGCCCTTGAGACGGTGGCGACCTATGACGCCGACTCGCAGGAGTTCGTGATCAACACGCCGACCGAGTCCGGGCACAAGGACTACATCGGCAACGCGGCCCGGCACGGCGAGATGGCCGTGGTCTTCGCCCAGCTCGAGATCGACGGCAAGTCCGAGGGCGTGCACGCCTTCGTGGTGCCGATCCGCATCGACGGCGAGCCCGCCCCCGGCGTACGCATCGAGGACTCCGGGCTGAAGATGGGCCTCAACGGCGTGGACAACGGCCGCCTGTGGTTCGACGGGGTCCGGATCCCGCGCACCTCGCTGCTCAACAGGTTCGCCGACGTCACGCCCGAAGGCGTCTATGAGTCGCCGATCGAGAGCCCGGGCCGACGGTTCTTCACGATGCTCGGCACCCTGGTCCTGGGCCGGGTCTGCATCGGCGCAGCGGGCAACAGCGCAGCCAAGATGGCCCTCACCATCGCCATCAAGTATGCCGACCGCCGCCGCCAGTTCGAGTCAGCAGACGGCGAGCCCGAGCAGCTGCTGCTCGACTACGGCCAGCACCAGCGCCGGCTCCTCCCGCTGCTCGCGAAGACCTATGCGCTGCACTTCGCCCAGGAGGTGCTGACCGAGCACACCCACAAGGCGTTCTCCGGTGAGATCGACGACGAGGACTACCGTCGCGCCCTCGAGTCCCGCGCCGCAGGCACGAAGGCGCTGGCCACCTGGCACAGCACGCGCACGATCCAGGAGAGCCGCGAGGCCTGCGGTGGTGCCGGCTACATGTCGCGCAACAGGTTCGCCGCACTCAAGGCCGACACCGACGTGTTCACCACCTTCGAGGGCGACAACACCGTCCTGATGCAGTTGGTCGCCAAGGGCCTGTTGACCGGCTATGCCTCGGAGTTCTCCGACATGGACCAGCTGGGCATGGTCCGGTTCGTGGCCGGGATGGCCGTCGAGACGGTCGTCGAGCGCACCAACGTGCACAAGCTGCTGGAGCGGGTCCGTGACCTGCTGCCCGGCGACGACGAGTGGGACCAGGAGGCAGGCTTGCTCGACCCGAACTTCCACGAGGCGATGTTCCGTTTCCGTGAGGAGCACCTGGTCAGCGGCGCGGCTCGTCGCCTCAAGCGCGGCGTGGACCAGGGCATGGAGCCCGCGGAGGTCTTCTCCCGAGTCCAGGACCATGTCATCGCGATCGGTCACGCACACGTCGAGCGGCTCGTCCTGGACGCCTTCGTCGACAAGGTCCAGTCGTTGCCCGACTCGGACAACAAGGTCGCGCTGGGCCTGCTGCTCGACCTGTTCGCCCTGACCACGATCGAGGAGAACCGGGCTTGGTTCATGGAGCATGGTCGTCTGACCAGCCCGCGCTCCAAGGCGATCTCGCGCGAGATCAACTCGCTGTGCCGCAAGCTGCGTCCGCTCGCCGGCGACCTGGTTGACGCGTTCGGGATCCCGCCGGAGGTCATCCGCGCCGAGGAACTGCTCACCTGGGGCGACGCCTGAGCTGAGCGTCGGGCCCCGCGTTGGGGCCCGGCCTCCGGGATCGGATGGGCCGCCCCTTCCGGGCGCCACAGGGCTCCAGCCGCGGTGATCCAGGTTGCCGACGTCGCCGAAATACAGGAGCGGCCGCACGACAGTCGTCGTACGGCCGCTCCTGTTGCGGAGCGAGGTGGGTCAGTGGCCGCCGTTGTCCTTGAAGCGCGCGAAGGAGGCGTGCACCTCGGCCTCGGCCTCGGCGCGGCCCACCCAGTCAGCACCCTCCACGGACTTGCCGGGCTCGAGGTCCTTGTAGACCTCGAAGAAGTGCTGGATCTCGAGGCGGTCGAACTTCGAGACGTGGTTGATGTCGCGCAGGTGCTCCTGGCGCGGGTCGCCCGAGGGAACGCAGAGGACCTTGTCGTCACCGCCGGCCTCGTCGGTCATCCGGAACATGCCGATCGCGCGGCACTTGATCAGGCAGCCCGGGAACGTCGGCGCCTGGAGCAGGACGAGGGCGTCGAGCGGGTCGCCGTCCTGGCCCAGGGTGTTCTCGATGTAGCCGTAGTCGGCGGGATACTGCGTCGAGGTGAACAGCAGGCGGTCCAGGCGCAGGCGCCCCGACTCGTGGTCCACCTCGTACTTGTTGCGCTCACCCTTGGGAATCTCCACCAGGACATCGAACTCGAGCACTTCATTCCTCCGCATCATCGGCACACTCGCGGGCCCGGCTTCGGGCCGCGAAAGATCAAGACCCGAAGTTCGGGCTGGCGACATCTTCGCGCACAATGGTCGCAAACATGGAAGTGGGGAAGGAATTCTCGGTGGCTGGATCACGCAGGGACGGTCGCAAGCGCCCGCCTCCGAGCCGCTCGGCAGCATGGCTGCCGGGGGGCGTCGTCCTCCTGGTGCTGGCCGCCGCATTCGCCTCGTTTGAGTATGACCTGGCCGTCGAGCTCGGTTGGGCCGAGCCGGGAACGGCCAGCCCTGCCTCGATCGAACCGCCTGCGGGACTCGACCTCCCGGAGCTCTCGACCCCGGACGCGGTCGCTGCCGCGGCCGGTGGGAACGGCGCGGTGAGCGCAGCCAAGGTGCGCAGCACCATCTCGAAGTACACCACCGCCTCGGCGTTCGGCCCCCGACGCACGCTGGCCATCGGCGGGGTGGAC
>DATCYH010000603.1:0-9045 GCA_036570405.1 Nocardioides sp. | reverse complement strand
GTGGCTGCTGGAGTGATGGTTGGCGCCTGGCCGTTCGTGGCGACCGGTGGTGGACAGGCGTCGAGCGCCGCAGCGGCGGCCCCGCAGACGGCGTACCAGATGCCGTTCATGTGCGGTGAGAACTGGCGAGGCACGACCAGGTCGGGACACTCGCCCAGCACGTTGTCGATCGACTGGAACCGCACCGCCGACAAGGGGATGCCGGTGGTGTCCTCGGCCGCCGGGACTGTGATCACCGCGCAGAAGACCGACAAAGGCGGCTACGGCAAGTTCGTCCTCATCGACCACGGCAACAAGGAGCGCACCCGCTATGCGCACCTGGCCTCGGTGACCGTGACGGCCGGCCAGGCGGTCGAGCAGTCCGACCTGCTGGGCACCGTCGGCTCGACGGGGAACTCCTCGGGCGACCACCTGCACTACGAGCAGATCGCCAGCGGCAAGGTGATTCAGCCCTACTTCGCCGGGGTGAAGTTCACCTTCAACACCAACAAGGTCTCGACCAATTGCGTAGAGGTGCCCCTGGCTGCCGACTGGTATGGCTATGGCAAGAGCCGGATCACGATCTATCGTCGCGCGACCAAGTCCGAGTTCCTGATCTACAGCCCTGGCAAGGACCCGGCCGTGCGTCGTTATGGCACCGCCAGCGACGATCCACTGGTGGGCGACTGGGACGGCGACGGCACCGTCAACGTCGGGGTCTACACTCCCGCGACGTCCACGTTCACCTCCTATGTCTACAAGCAGGGAACGACCAGGATCACCTTCGGCAAGGCCGGGGACAAACCCGTCGCTGGCGACTGGGACGGCGACGGCAAGGACGAGGTCGGGGTCTGGACTCCCTCCACCGGTGAGTTCCGGCTGCGCGCTGCCAACGGCGCGGTCACCAGCATCAAGCTCGGTGACTCCAACGACCTGCCGGTGGCTGGCGACTGGGACGGCGACGGGCGCGATGACGTCGGGGTGTTCGATCGGCGCTCGGCCACCTTCACGTTGCGCAAGGTAGACAGCGAGGGGATGGTCTGGCTCGGCCAAGTCCAGCACGGTGCGGCCAACAGCATGCCGGTGACCGGCGACTGGGAGGCCGATGGACGCACGGACCTCGGCGTCTGGGTCCAGGCCACTGCCGAGTTCAACCTCCGCAACGGTGGACCGGCACCCACGAATGCACGCCGGTCGGTCAAGACCATCTTCGGACTGAACCGGGGCTGATGGACGCAAGGGGCGCCGCACATCGAGAGATGTGCGGCGCCCCTTTGTCGTGTTCAGCGCCGTGGTGCCCAGAGCCGTGGTGCCCAGAGCGGTCGTGCTCAGAGCGAGCGTGCGCGACCCAGCAGGTGCGGAGCCTGGGACTTCGCACTGTTGACCGCGAAGTCGACACCAGTCGCCGTCGCCTTCGCACCGAAGGTGACGGAGCTCGGCAGGAAGACAGGCTTCTTGAACGCCACCTCGACGCTGACCGCGTCGGGCAGGCGGTTCTCGATCGCGGCGATCGCGCGGGCCTTGGTCCACATCCCGTGGGCGATGTGGCGCGGGAAGCCGAACGCCTTGGCGGTCAGGGGGTGCAGGTGGATCGGGTTGCTGTCGCCGGAGACGGCGGCATATCTGCGACCCAGGTCAGCAGGCAGGCGCCAGGTGGCACCACCGGAGGAGACCACTGCCAGGTCGAGGCCGCGCTCACCGTTCTCCTTGTCGCCCTTGCCCAACCGCAGGTAGGTCGAGGTGCTCTCCCAGATGGTCTCGCCGTCGGCCTCGATCGAGACCTCCATGTCGAAGGCGCGCCCCTTGCTGTGGACCCGCAGGTTCCGGGCCCGCGCCACCGCGTCGACGGACTCGCCGATCCGGACCGGCCGGTGCTGGACGATCCGGTTCTCGAGGTGGACCGTGCCGATCGCGGGGAACGGGAATGACTGGTCGGACATGATCGCCATGTGCAGCGGGAACGCCACCATGTGCAGGTAGGGCAGCGGAGCGACGTCCTTGACCGGGAAGCCACAGACGCGGGCATAGGCGCTGACGTGGTCGCGCTCCACCACGACACCCTCACGGCGGAAGGCGAGGTCGGGCAGGTCGCTACTGGTCTTCTTGACGCCGGGGAGCTGGTTGACGCCGGGCAGGGTCGGCAGGGCAGCCCTGAACATGGTGGAGATGCCCCCCCCGGCGCCGCTCAGCGTGCGCACCTCGGCAGGTTCTGCGCCGGTCATCTCAGGCACCCAGCATCATCTGGCCGCAGACCCGGACCACGTTGCCGTTGACCGCGGTGGAGGCGGGGTTGGCATACCAGGCGATCGTCTCGGCGACGTCGACGGGAAGCCCGCCCTGCTGCATGGCGTTGAGCCGCTGGCCGACCTCGCGCGTCGCGAAGGGGACGGCCGCGGTCATCGCGGTGATGATGAACCCGGGCGCGACGGCGTTGATGGTGATGCCGTCGGTGAGCTCGTCGGCCAGCGAGTCGACGAAGCCGATGACGCCGGCCTTGGAGGCGGCATAGTTGGTCTGGCCCACGTTGCCGGCGATCCCCGCGATCGAGGCGACGCCGATGATGCGACCGTTCTCGTTGATCGCGCCCTGGTCGAGGAGCTCGCGGGTGATCCTCTCCGGAGCGGTGAGGTTCACCGAGATCACCGAGGACCAGCGGTCCTCGGCCATGTTGGCGAGCTTCTTGTCGCGGGTGATGCCAGCGTTGTGCACGACGATGTCGACACCGCCGTGGTTCTCCTTGACGTGGTGCGCGATGCGTTGCGGGGCGTCGGCATGGGTGATGTCGAGGGTGAGGCTGTCGCCGTTCAGTTCCTTCATCACCGACTGCAGCTCGCTGGCGGCCTGCGGGACGTCGATGCCGAGGATCGTCGCACCGTCGCGGTGCAGGACGCGGGCGATCTGCTCGCCGATGCCGCGGCTCGCGCCGGTGACGATGGCCAACTTGCCGGCCAGCGGACGCTCCCAGTCCTTGAGCTTGACTGCCTTCTTCTCGCCGTGGGTGCCGATCCGGACGACCTGGCCGCTGACGTAGGCCGACTTGGGGGACAGAAGGAAGGCGAGCGTGGAGTCGGCCGCCTGCTCGGCGCCGGGGGCCACGTAGACGAGCTGTGAGGTCGCGCCACGACCGAGCTCCTTGCCCAGCGAGCGGGTGAAGCCCTCCAGGGCGCGTTGCGCGACCCTCTCTCCACCCTCGACCAGCTCGGGCGGGGTGCCGAGCACGACGACGCGGGCGCACGACTTGAGGCTGCGCAGCAGGGGAGTGAAGAACTCCTGCAGGGCGATCAGGTCGCTCGATGACTTGAGACCGGTCGCGTCGAAGACCAGGCCCTTGTACTTCTCGTTCTCGGCCGTCTCGTCGCTGTTCGCCACGCCGAGACGACCCAGGGCCGCGGTCAGGTCGAGGCGGCCATTGCCGCCAGTGACCACGGTGCCGTCGACGAGCGGGGCACCCTCCTTCCAGCGGTCGAGCTCGACCGGGTCGGGAAGGCCCAGGTTCTTGACCAGCAGCTTGCCGATCGGGGACTTGGTGAAGGACTGGTAGCGGTCGCTCATGGTTGGTCTCGTCCTGTCGACGTCGGGGGTCGGTTCGGCCTGGTGGTCAGGCCACATGCAGGATATGTAACTAAAGGTGTAACTCAGAGTCCACTTTTCGTGATCTCTGACTCAATGGTTTCCATCCCTGCGCACCAGCGGCAAGGATGAGCAGCCCCCGAACAACACAGGAGAGACTCATGCAGGCAAAGACCCGTCGCGTTGCCATCATCGGCGGCAATCGCATCCCCTTCGCCCGCTCGAACACTGTCTATGCGGAAGCCTCCAACCAAGAGATGCTGACCGCGGCCGTCGACGGGCTCGTCGAGCGCTTCGGGCTCGAGGGTGAGCAGCTCGGCATGGTTGCCGGTGGCGCCGTGGTCAAGCACTCCCGGGACTTCAACCTGGTCCGCGAGGTCGTGCTGGGCTCCAAGCTGAGCCCGCGCACCCCCGCCGTGGACATGCAGATCGCCTGTGGCACCGGCCTCCAGGCCCTGATCACCGTCGGCAATCTGATCGCGCTGGGCCAGATCGACGTAGCCATTGCCGGCGGTTCCGACACCACCTCGGACGCCCCGATCGCGATCAGCGAGAAGCTCCGCAAGAAGCTGATCAAGGTCAACCAGGAGAAGGACACCAAGGGCAAGCTGCGCAAGCTGCTCGACATCCGCCCCGGCGACATCGGCATCCTTCCCCCGGCGAACATCGAGCCGCGCACCGGTCTGTCGATGGGTGACCACCAGGCCATCACCGCACTGGAGTGGGGGATCACCCGCGAGGCCCAGGACGAGCTGGCGGCCACCTCGCACCAGAACCTCGCCCGCGCCTGGGAGCAGGACTGGATGGATGACCTGGTCACGCCGTTCCGCGGTGTCGAGCGCGACAGCCACCTGCGGCCCGACTCCACCGTCGAGAAGCTTGCCAAGCTCAAGCCGGTCTTCGGCAAGGGTGAGGCCGCCACGATGACGGCCGGCAACTCCACCCCGCTCAGCGACGGTGCCTCCGCCGTGCTGCTCGCCTCGGAGGAGTGGGCCGAGGAGCGCGGCCTGCCCGTGCTCGCCTACCTCACCGAGTTCCAGACCTCTGCAGTCGACTACGTCGGTGGCGACGAGGGCCTCCTGATGGCCCCGACGTACGCCGTCTCCGAGATGCTCGACCGGGCCGGGCTCACCCTCCAGGACTTCGACTACTACGAGATCCACGAGGCGTTCGCCGCCCAGGTCCTCTCGACGCTGAAGGCCTGGGAGGACCCGGTGTTCTGCAAGCAGCGCCTCGGGCGCGAGACCCCCCTCGGTGCCATCGATCGCAGCAAGCTGAACGTGAACGGCTCGTCCCTTGCGGCCGCCCACCCCTTCGCTGCCACGGGTGGCCGGATCGTTCCGGTCCTGGCCAAGCTCCTCGCGGAGAAGGGCAGCGGGCGCGGCCTGATCTCCATCTGCGCCGCTGGCGGCCAGGGCGTCGTGGCGATTCTCGAACGCCCCTGACCGACCCCTGAGCACACGGCGAAGGGCGCCGGCATCCGGATCGGATGCCGGCGCCCTTCGGTGTCCGTGGGCCGCGCAGTCAGACGCCCTTGGCCAGGGCCAGGCTGGTGTCGATGAGGTAGCGGCGCACCTGGGCCACCGAGAGCGGGGCGATCGTCGGGATGCCGGGTGCGAGCTCCTGGATGACCATGCCGACCCGGGCCAGCTGCAGGGCCCCGAACCCGGTGGAATACATGTAGTTGGCGAGCAGGGTGGTGTCGTCGACCTCGAACAGTCCTGCCGCCACGCCCTCGTCGAGGGTGGAGCTGAGCTGGACCAGGCACGAGGAGATGCCACGGCCGAGCCGGAACAGGGCGGACTCAGAGATCTCGTCGAGCAGCTCAGGACCGGGGCGGCGCATCAGCGTCTGGGCGCAGTCCACGAAGGCGGGGTGCTCGATGCCGAAGTCGACGAAGGTCTCGACCAGGCTGGCCAGCTGTGCCTCGGGGGCCTTCCCTTCGGCGACGACCTTGGCCATCGCGTCGCGGAGCTCATCGAGATAGCCGACCAGGGTGAGCGCGAAGAGTTCCTCCTTGCCGGAGAAGTGCCGATAGAGGATGGCCCGGTTGGTGCCCACCGACTTTGCGATCTCGTCGATCTGCACGTCCCGAACGCCTCGCTGGTCGAAGAGCGCCCTGGTCGCTGCCAGGATCTCGGCCTCACGCTGTCGGCGGCGCGTGGCGGCAGCTGTCCGTCGCTTGTCCGGCTTCGCAGTGCTCATGGGTTCATCCTAGGCTGGTGTAACTCACTGTGGCACGCTGTGTTGACACGTGTTACGTGATTGCTCGATCCCGGGACTGGACTGAAGGGCATGGAAGCAGTGGAACGCAGGTGGCGCCCGGCCTGGCCGTGTCCGGCCCGGCAGATCCTCTCGATAGCCCGGAGGGGAGCGGGAGACCCGACCTACCGCGTTGACGATGCCGGCGCGCACTGGCGCGGCATCCGTGCGCCCACCGGGCCGGCTGCTCTGCGGGTCTGGGAGGCGCCGTCCTCCGGCGAGGTGCTCGCCGAGGCGTGGGGCGAGGGATCCGAGTGGGTGCTCGAGCAGCTTCCCGAGATGCTGGGTGCCGAAGATGACTGGAGTGGGTTCGAGCCACGACACCCGTTGCTGGTCGAGGCGCGCAAGCGCCACCCGCACTGGCGGATCGGGCGCACCGGCCTGGTGATGGAGGCGCTGGTGCCCGCGATCATCGAGCAGAAGGTGACCGGCCAGGAGGCCTTCATGGGGTTCCGGAGACTGGTGCGCGCCCACGGCTCGCGGGCCCCGGGTCCTCATCCAGACCTGTGGTTGCAGCCCGACCCGCAGCGACTTGTCGCCATACCGTCGTGGGACTGGCTCCGGTTCCGTGTCGATCCGGCGCGATCGAGACCAGTGGTCGCGGCAGCGCGAGTTGCCGGGAGTCTCGAGCGGTTGACGGGGTTGCCGCATGCGGAGGTCGATCGCCGAATGCGCTCGGTGCCGGGGATCGGAGTCTGGACCAGTGCCGAGACGCGGGTGCGCGCCCACGGGGACCCCGATGCCGTGAGCTTCGGCGACTACCACGTCGCGGCCGACGTCGGGTGGGCGCTGACCGGGGAGCCGGTCGACGACGCGGGCCTGGCGGTCCTGCTGCAGGAGTGGGCCGGACACCGCTACCGGGTGCAGGCGCTGATCGGACTTGCGGGCGCCCATCGTCCCCGGCGAGGGCCACGAATGTCGCCACGCGGTCATTTACCTGGCTGAGCAGATGTCCAACAATGATACAAAGGGTCCTCGCGTGTCGGCCGCTTCGTAACTTGCGTCACTGCCGGACGTTGTGGGCAGTGCAGGGCATGAGGCAGGGGACAGGGGTTGAATGAGGACGCAGGGTGGGGGCGGCGTGACGGCGTCGCTGCCTGCGCGGGTGATGACCGACCTCGGAGGCCGGATCCGCACAGGCATCGAGACCGCCGGAGCGATGATCGTGCTCGCCTGCGAATCGATCGCCTCGGGAATCGCCGACATCGTCCGCGGCCGGTTCTCCTGGTCGGAGTTCCTCCTCCAGGCGTGGTTCATGAGCCGGGTCTCCGTCCTGCCGACGATCCTGGTCGCGATCCCGTTCGGCATCATCGTCTCGATCCAGGTCGGTGGCGTGGCCGCACAGATCGGTGCCTCGTCCTTCGCCGGTGCGGTCAACGGCATCGGCGTACTGCGCCAGGGCGCACCCCTGGTCACCTCGATCATGATCGCCGGGGCCGTGGGTGCAGCCATCACCTCCGACCTGGGCGCGCGGACCATCCGTGAGGAGGTCGACGCCCTGAAGGTGATGGGGATCAACCCGGTCCAGCGACTGGTCGCGCCCCGGGTACTTGCAGCGCTCGTCGTCGCGTTCTTCCTGAACATCATCGTGGCCTCGACCTCGATCATCACCGGCTACGTCCTCAACGTCGGGGGAGGCCAGGTGAGCTCCGGGACATACATCGCCGCCTTCGTCTCCTTCGCCCAGCCCACCGACCTGTTCCTGGCCAGCTTCAAGGCGCTCATCTTCGGCTTCATCGCCACGATCGTCGCCTGCCACAAGGGCCTCACCGCGACCGGTGGCGCCAAGGGTGTGGCCGACGCCGTGAACGAGGCCGTGGTGATCAGCGTCGTCGCCCTCGCCATCGTCAACGTCGGCCTGACCCAGGCCTACGTGATGCTCGCCCCGGCCCGGATCGCGTAGGGGCAGGGCGATGGCAAGGGCAACCGCAGGCGTCCAGGACGCCCTCACCCGGTTCGCGGACTTCGCCTGGTTCTGCTGGACGACCTTCCGGGGAACGCGCTTCACGCTGCAGCGCTACTACAAGGAAGTCCTGCGCCAGCTGGCCGACATCAGCTGGGGATCGGGAGCCCTTCTGGTCGGCGGCGGCACCGTCGGCGTGATGGTGCTGCTCTCGTTGTCGGCAGGGACGTCGCTGGGTATCGAGGGCTTCAACGGCCTCGAGATCATGGGCCTCGCGCCGCTCACCGGCTTCGTCTCGGCGGGGTCAACACCCGTGAGCTGGCCCCCTTGGTCGCCGCTCTCGCCCTCGGTGGCCAGGTGGGTTGCCGGTTCACGGCGCAGATCGGCTCGATGCGGATCTCGGAGGAGATCGATGCGCTCGAGGTGATGGCGGTCGAACCGATGCGCTACCTGGTCACCACCCGCGTGCTGGCCTGCATGTTCGCGATCCTGCCGCTCTACCTGATCGGCCTGCTGGGCGCCTACGCCGCGTCCGAGGCCTCGGTGGTGCTCATCTTCAACCAGTCGCGGGGGACCTATGAGCACTACTTCTATTCGTTCATCGACGCCCGTGACGTCTTCTTGTCGATCGTGAAGATCCTCGTCTTTGCGCTGATGGTCTCCCTGATCCACTGCTGGTTCGGGTTCCGCGCCTCCAGCGGACCGCAGGGCGTGGGCGAGGCAACCGGCCGGGCGATCCGAGCCAGCATCGTGTCCGTCGTGGTGATGGACATGATCCTGACCCTGGTCTTCTGGGGCAGCGATCCGGGATTCAGGGTGGCTGGCTGATGCGCGCGCCCTCGGTGTCGCCCGCGCTGCGCGGCGGACTCATCCTGATCCTGTGCGGCGTGCTGCTCGCGCTGCTCCTCGCCAAGTCGTTCGGCAAGTTCGACACCGTCGTGCCAGGCTCGGTCGTCCTCGACACCGCCGGCGGAGCACTCGAGACCGGCGCCGAGATCAAGCTCGAGGGAGTCGTCGTCGGCGAGGTCTCACAGATCCGACCGGCCGACGACGGCGTACGCCTCGACCTCGAGTTCGAGCCGGAGCAGGCCAAGAAGGTGCCGGCGAACTCCACCGTCCGGGTGCTCCCGGTGAGCATCTTCGGAGCGGCGTACGTCGAGCTGCTGCGGCCCAAGTCCTCCACGGGAGTGCTCACCGACGACGTCGTCCTGAAGCAGGACGAGTCGGCCACCACCGTCGAGCTCGGTGACCTGCTGGAGGAGACCCAGGAGCTCGTCGACGCACTGGGCCCGGCCGAGCTCGCCACCATGCTCGAGACCTTCGCGAGCACG
>DATCYH010000602.1:0-4030 GCA_036570405.1 Nocardioides sp. | reverse complement strand
CCCTCAACTCCCGGGATCGCTCGCGCGGTCGTCACGGGTGGGTTGAGGTCCTCACGCGTCGACAGATCGAGCAGTCCTTCCACGAGCGGATTGCCCATCGCGAAGAAGTCGAGGTCCTCCAGGGCGAGACCCTCGATGGGGTCGAACACGCCCCGCTTGGAACCGGCACCCACCCGCAGTCTCGTAGCAAGGTTCGGCGACAGGGACACCACTTGCCCGCCGTCGACATGGGGCTGGAGCACGCCGCCGTGATAGGCCAGCGCATCCTCCACATAGGTGGCGAGGTCCTTGTGGGTGGCGAGCGCATCCTCGCCGAGCAGCTCGTTGGCGCGATCGCGGCGGAGGCTGGCGCGGTCGAGGACGAAGTCGGCTAGGAGTCGCTCGTTCTCCCGTGCCTGTCGAGCTCGCTGCTCGACGCTCATCGCCAGCTGCTCGAACTCTTGATCGAAGTGATCGAGCTGCCCCATCACGATGGACGCCAGCTGCGTCTCGACCTCACCGAGGATCGGGTCGAGCGAGCCAACCGACTCGGTGAAGAGCTGGATGCGCTGGTCGAGCACGGACAGGACCCGCTCCTCGATCGTGCCGGCACACGCCAGGTTGTAGATGAACACCGTCTTCTTCTGCCCGATGCGGTCGAGACGCCCAATTCGCTGCTCGACCTTCATCGGGTTCCACGGCAGGTCGTAGTTGATGAGGACGTGTGCGAACTGCAGGTTGCGGCCCTCGCCGCCCGCCTCAGTGGAGATGAGGACCTGGCGGTCCGCGCGGAACTTCCGGATCGCCTCCTCCTTCTCCTCGGCCTTGAGGCCACCGTGAAAGCACGACACCGAGTAGTCCGGACTGATCTGGCGCCTCAGGTGCTCCTGCGTGTCCTTGAACTGGGTGAAGATGACGACCTTCTCGGCCGGGTTCTTCTCGAAGATCATGTCGAGCGTCTCGAGGAGCTGACCCGCCTTGGAGTCCTCCACCTTGCCGAGGCGGCGGACGAGGTCTTCGATCCGGGCGATCTCGTACTTCAGGGCCTCGTCTCGAATCTCGCCCTCTTCGATGTCGGCCAGTGCTTCGTAGACCGTGGACGGCTCCTCCTCATCGAGGAGCTCCTCGAGGGCTTGCGGTCCTGGCGCCTTGGTAGTGGCCTTCCTGCCGCCGAGCTGCTGTCGCAGCTTCGCGACCCGCCGCGTGAGGCTCTGGTGGATGGCCCACGAGCTGCTGGCGAGCATCTTCTGGTAGGTGACCATCAAGAAGCCAATGGCGGTGCTCTTGGCGGCGACTGCCGAGCTGTACTCCTCCCGCAGATAGGTGGCGATGTCGTCGTAGAGGTCGACCTCCTCGTCGGTGAGCTCGACGAGCACCCGCTTCGCTTCACGCCCCGCGAATCCGCCCAGCTCTGCCTTGCGGTTGCGCACCATGGCGTTGGCGAGCGGGTGCTGCTCCACCAGCTCGTCCATCACGCGCTCACGGACAGGATCGTCGTCGAGGAGCTCGAGGTCGCTGGCTGACCCGGTCGCTCCCGCGGCTCGCAATCGGCTGCTGTGACGACCGATCGCTACAGCCTTGTCACCGAGCTCGAGGGTTCGCCACGTCTTCAGCGTGCGCATGAGGTTGTTGAGCTCCGGCAGCTCGGTTCGGCGTCGGTCGTAGGTCGCGAAGTTCGGGTACATGCCTGGCTCGACCAGCTCGATCATCGAGTAGAGCTCGAACGGGTGGAGCTGCATCGGGGTCGCAGTGAGCAGCAGCAAGCCGTCGGTCAGGTCCTTCAGATCGTCCGCCAGCTCGTAGGCCTTGGTCGTGTTGACCTTGCTGCCCCCCTGTCGCGACCGACGGACGCGGTGAGCTTCGTCGAAGATCACGAGATCCCACTCCGCCTCGAGGATCTGCTCGGGTCTGGGCGGCTTCGTGCGGTCGTTGGCCGCGAACGGCAGTGAGCAGATGACGTTGTCCCGCTCGGTGAAGGGGTTGACCTTCCCGCCATGCGAGAGGTACCGCCACGCTGCCGCGTCCATGATCTCGAACGACTCGTTGAACTTCGTCCGCAGCTCGGTCTGCCACTGGTACTGCAACGACGCGGGGCACACGACGAGCACGCGATCGGCCACTCCGCGAGCCCGAAGCTCCTTCAGGATCAGACCCGCCTCGATCGTCTTTCCGAGCCCCACCTCGTCCGCCAGGATCATCCGAGGCTGGACCTTGTTGGTGACGAGGTGGGCGATGTAGATCTGATGCAGGTTCGGTTCGATGCGCGCGTTCGACAAGCCGGCCCGGTCGTCGAACCGATACGCGTGGCGGAGGTAGAGCGACTGCAGCCGCAGCGCGAAGGCCTCCGTGTCGCCGAGCTCCCCGGCCATGAGGTTCTCGACCGGCGAGAGGTTGGCGAGTGTGAGGTCGTCGATGTCGAGCGTCTCGGAGCCCTCGGGAAACACGACTTCGACGTGTCGACCGTCGACGGCCCTCACCAGCCCTTGCCGTCCGGCAAGGGTGCGCACCTGATCAAGCGGCTTCAACAAGAGCCCTCCTCATTGATGTACTTCTACGGCTCGGCTGTGACGCCGGAATTCGGACCCACAACCGACAAGTCGAAGGTCAGCGACGCGGCCAGGCTGGCCGGGAGCGGTACTCGCTCTGCGGCTCGCTCGGTGGCCCACTCCGAGGTATCGATCTGCTCCCCCATCACCACGTTGAACCAGCGGTCGCGGTCCTTGACCACCCGGTACACCTTCTCGTCGTACATGCCGGCCAGGTAGGGCTCGTAGATCACGATGGGCTCGCTGATCCGCTCGGCCTTGCTGGCGATGCGATCGAGCCGGCCAGTGCGCTGCTCGAGCGTGCTCGGGCTCCAGTCGAGGTCGTGGTGGATGACGTGCCGGCACTCGAGGTGGAGGTCGACGCCCTCTGCCATCACGGCGCTGGCGATGAGGACCTCCGGAAAGAACGGGCTGTTGAACCCGAGCATCAGCGTCCGTCGGCGAGCGGGCGGCACCGAGCCGTTGGCCAGGCGCACGTTCGGCAGGTACGGGTCAGACGCCGACCGCACCTCACCGGGGTCGAAGCTGCGGTCGTGGATGTCTCCGGTGGTGACGGTGGTGAGCGACTCCAGAACCTCCAGGCGCTCGGCATCGACCATCTCGAGCAGCGATCCGCCGAAGCGGGCGATCTTGTCGGCCATGGAGGATCCCGACCCGTCGGGCCGCTCGAGCGATTCCATGATCGGGCCGCGCAGATCGACGGACAGGCTGCCCACCGCCGGGAGGGTGACGAAGCGGGCGAGGAACGACGGCGTCCGCAGGAACCGGCGCACGATCGCCACGGCTTGGTCCTGCTCTTCGCCGGTCAACGACCCGACACCGAGTCTGTCTCGGACGAGCTGCTCGATCTCGCCTCGGAGCGGAGGCTCTTCGATGCGATCACCGATGCGGCTCAGCTCGGTGAACACGGCCTCTTCGTCGGAACCGTCGGTGCCCAGCATGTCGGCCGCCCGCGTTGCGATCTCGGTGCGGAGCCGTCGGGACAGGTTCGCGCGGAGCGCCTTGCCTGTTTCTACGTAGAAGCAGAACAAGACGACCTTCTCCCCTACGGCCCAGAGCTGCGCCGTCCGCTCGACGACCGCGTCGACCTTGGGGTGGCCGACGGCATCAGCGGCAACTGCCGATCCGTCTGAGGGGATGGCGCGGTCGATGTGGTCCAGGTACCAGGTCAGCTCCGGTGGCAGGGCCGCGTCACCGTCCTCCGACCGGTCATCCATCCCCGCGGTCTTGTTGCGTCGGGTGAACCGGTACGCCTCGAAGGACGACGCCAGCCCGTCCGCGAAGAAGGCCCGCGCTTGGCGATGCTCGGCCAGGCCGTGCAGCCCGACCAGGACCTGCGCCCGCGTGGCGAGCAGGAACGGCAGGGCACCGTCGCCACTCATCGGAAGCCCACCGGCCGGGACGTCAGGCTGGTGGAGGATCGCGGTGCCGGGAAGGTAGCTGCGGCGCCTGTCCTTGCCGGCCCGCATGTGACGAGCGACCCAGGGGCGGAGCAGGTTCTCGGC
>DATCYH010000601.1:0-1577 GCA_036570405.1 Nocardioides sp. | reverse complement strand
CAGAACTGGAAGGCGTCCTCGAGGTCGACCAGGTCCTCGCAGGTGGCATAGGCCTCCCAGTGGGCCGCCGGGTCACGATAGATCTGCTCGAAGACCCCGATCAGCTCCGGGTGTTCCACCCAGGCCTGGCTGACGTCGCGCTCGAGGATGTTCGCGGGCACCGCCAGCCCGGAGCGGTCCAGAGCGCGCAGGAAGGCGTCGTACACCGTCGGGCTCCTCAGTGCGCCCTCGACGAGCTCGCGCTCGGGCGTGCCCTCGGCGAAGAGACGGAGCATCGAGGCGTTCTTGTTGCCGAGGAGGAACTCGACCGCACGATACTGGGCGGACTGGAAGCCCGAGGCACTGCCAAGTACGCCGCGGAACTCGGCGTACTCGCTCGGCGTCAGTGTGGCCAGCACCGACCACTGCTCGGCGAGCGTCCTCATGATGTGCTTGACGCGGGCGATGGACTTGCGCGCCCGCTCGTTGTTGTCGGCGTCGAGGAAGTCGCGGGCGCCGCTGAGCTCCTGGATGATCAGCTTGAACCAGAGCTCGGTGGTCTGGTGCTGGATGATGAAGAGCATCTCGTCGGGATGCACCGGGTCGCTGAGCGGATGCTGCGAGGCGAGCAGCGTGTCGAGGCCGAGGTAGTCGGCATAGCTCATCGCGGCGGTGAAGTCGGTGCTTACGCCCTCCTCGAGCCGTCTTTCGCCGTTCTCCACGCCCGTGTCCTGCTCCATTGCAGCAACGTATCAGCGGCGCCATTCGTAGGGCGTCGTCGTGGAGACCTTCACCAGTCCGGACCTCTCGAGGATCGGCCTGGAGAACTCCGTGGAGTCGCTGTTGATCAGGGTCTTGTCGCTGGCCAGCGCGGACTTCGCGCGTGCTGAGGTGAGCGCACGATAGATCCCCCTGCCGCGCCACTGCGGCCTGGTCGCCCCACCCCAGATGCCGGCGAAGTCCGTGCTCGCCACCGGTTCGATACGACCGGCACAGACGATGTCGCCCTCGGCCTCGGCGACCCAAATCTCCAGGCCATCGCCCTTCGCGATCCGCAGGAGTACGCCGTCGGCGATGTCGTTTCCCCCGTCACTGCCGAACACCTCGTCCTGCATGGCGCAGGCGGCCCTCACCCCAGTCTCGTCGGTGACCTTGCGGATGGTGACACCAGCGGGAGGATCCACGTCTACGGCGAGCAACGCCGCCTCACCGATCATGATCGACTCAGTCTCCTGGGCGACGAAGCCGTTCGCGACCAGGGCGTCGTGCAGGCCGGGCGCGTGGTCGTGACCGCGGGTCTTCCACTCGACCTTGGTGATCTCGTCGTTCGCTTCGAAGTGGGCCAGGGCTGCCTCGACCAGCTCTGCGACCTCCGCAGGCCCCAGAACTCCGAGCTCGCGGTAGGTGATGAAGCCTCGGCCACTGCCGAACTCGACCAGGCGCAGCGAGCCCAGACGGGTGACCGAGCGAGCGCCCGGCGTCTCGGCATCGGTGCGCAACTGGGCGTCGTACGCCGCGAGGAGTTCTGCTGGTTCGAGTGGGCTCACCGCGCCGAAGGTGCCATGGCTGCGCATCGTCGAGCAACTGAGTTTTGGCGG
>DATCYH010000600.1:0-8611 GCA_036570405.1 Nocardioides sp. | reverse complement strand
CTCAATCTGTCGCCGGCGGGACTTACCGCAGCAGAGGCGACGGCCACTGCTGCGCTCGTGTCAGCCACCCGGGATGCCGTGACCGTCCCTTCCCCCCGCAACCGGGCATCCGAGCCCGCCTGGCGTGCGGCAACAGATCGTTCAGGAGCTCTGTCCATGGCGTACGCCGATGCCATGCCGAGTTCCGACGACACCTTGACCGTCGAAGGACCTGACAACCCGCCGTCTGTGGAGAAGACAGCGGAAGCTGCCCAATCCGACCCCTCCTCACCAGCACCGACCACGGCGATCGCCGAACCACTGGATCCCCAGTTGGATGCGGATGTGAAGTCGTGGTTCGACGAAGACTGCCGCCTCCCCCGGCTTCAACTCCTTGGCCCAGTCCGAGCCCAAGCTCACGGCGACCCAGCTGCCGTTTCCCGCCGCAAGCCCCACTACGTCGAAATGCTCACCTTCCTGGTACTCCACCCCGAGGGCGTCACCACAAAACAGATCGCCGAGGCATTCTCGGTGAACAAGGACCGCGTCCGCGTTGACATCACCATGGTCCGCAAGTGGCTCGGCCGCAACGAACGCACCGGCCAACCCCACCTCCCTGCTGCAGCACAATCACGAGCCGCCGGGGAGGCGGGGGTCTGGACCTATCAAGTTGAAGACGTCCTCGTCGATGCCGACCTACTCCGCCGGTTACGTGCCCGTGGGCAGAGTCGCGGCATTGATGGTCACGATGACTTCGACACCGCCCTGCGGCTTGTTCAGGGAGCACCCTTCTCAGACCTGCGAGAGAGCGGCTGGAGTTGGCTCCTTGACGCCGACTCGAGGGACGACGAGATCCTCGCCTGCGCCATCGTCGACGTCGCCCACGAGGTGGTTACATCCGCTCTCGCCGAAGGCGATCTGATACGCGCCGAGCGTGCAGTCGAGACGGCTCTCCTAGCGTCACCGTATGACGAGATTGCACGCGTCGACCGGGCCTCAGTCCTTGCAGCTCAGGGACACGAAGACGCTGCGCGGAAGTTCCTCACAAACGCGGTCTACAACCGAACCGACGATCACTTGGGGCCGATCGAGGTCCCGCCGCGGACAACTGGGGCTCTCAACGGTTCACCGAGCCCTCACCGTCGCCGCAAATGACGTGTCCGTTCTTCCTATGCCCACTACTTGGGGGCTGGCTGTTCCGTCGCGGCCATCGACTCTGAGTGCTCGTCCACCACTGCATCAGCAACCTCGGGCGTAGCCTCAGTCAACGGACACGATGGCTGTTGACTGGCTCGGCGCAGAAGGTCGTCTCGTTCGCCTTCGGGCAGCGTCATCGATTCCGCAAATAGGCCAGCCAACGACGCCACTGCTTGGGTGTCAACCTCTGGAGCGAAATACAGGTCGAGGTTCTGGTCCCGAGTAACGAGATCAACCCGACTCTCGCATTGCCCGTTGCCGGGGACGGAGCGGACGTAACGCACATCAGCAAGGTCGACCTCGTTCTCAAAGAGTCCCTGCTTCAAGAAGTCATGGGTACCGGCGCTCAAGATTCGGCGATCTGTGACAGCGACCAGGATCCCGTCGAGGTCCTTGTCGAGTGCGGACGCGATCCTTCCCTTCGCGGCGTCGACGACCGCGCCGACCCTCCCATGAGGCGCGCGATCACCGACCCCGAGCGCCTGAAGTCGTTCCTCCGGCTCCAGCAGCCAGCGTAGAACGCCCAGGTGCGGCTCAAGCGATGCTGATGGCGGCGCACAGAGAAGGTCTGGCTCTGCGAGTGGTTCGCGCGCCGGAAGCAATGTGTCTGACAGCGGAGCAATCGCCTTCAGAACGTTCGCCGCAAGTCGTCGCGTGGCTTCAATGTCCCGCCGCTTCGAGGACATCTTCAACGTAGTCGGCCCTCGGAGTTCGACGATGATGTGCAATTCACGAGTCAGGGTGCCGAGCAGTTGGGTGACGTCGCCCAGGTCGCGCTCGAAGTCGCGTCGGGTCTTGTTGACGATTGAGTCAAAGTGCCGCGCTTCTGCGGCATCCGTCGCCCCTGCCTCTCGTGCTACCGCCGCTGCGAGCGCTTGGTAACCGACCCACGCCTTCAAGGTCGACAACAGCGCAAAGGCGTCGAAAACAACGGACTGGGCGTTGGCTTGCAAGTATTCGCGGCGCTGCTTTACGCCCGATGCTGCGATCTTGTTGACGTGGGCCTCGACATTCGAGCGGTACTTCTTGCGTTCCGTGTCGAGATCTGCCTTCTTCCCAGCAAACGTGTCCCACAACGACGCGGGACAGACCCTGCGGCTTCTGCATCCTCCAACGCTTGAGCGACCGTATCGACGAGGCCCATCAGCCTCGCGCGCTCATCACGTCGGGTGTTCTCGATGATCTGGCTCGTCAGGTCGATGTTCCTTTGAACCAGCGAGCTGACCTCGTTGAGCTGGCTTTGCAGGGCCACCATGGCAAGGGCCGGTCCGATCGCAGCCGCGGTCTGAGCGGCAGTCAAACCAGCGGCTGGGGTGAACCGCGCCTGAGCGAGTCCCTTCTCGGAGCCCTTCTTGAGAATGATGGTGCCCAGGTTCTTGCCGTCCTTGATCGCAAGCCGTCCACCCGCGTCAATCAACGCTCTGCTCTCATCAGCCATTTTGTACAAGCCCTGCGCGCCGACAGCAGCCTGAACGAGGTTCCCTCCAACCGTGGCGGTCGTGCCAACCATCGCAAGGGCGTTGCTGATTCGGTCGTGGTCAAGACTCGACAAGAGCCCCACATTGAGTGGTTCCAGCACCAGTCCTAGCTCCGCGGGGATGACTCCCAGTACGGCGACGACGTTCGGGAACACTTCCACAAGTTCAGCAGCAGTCGCAGCCTCAAGATCGTCGGCCCCGGAGATCTCCCACTCTCCAGCACCAGCCCCGGTGCTCTCAGGAGGATCGTCAGGGTCTACGGGCCGAATGTCGTCAGTCATGGGTTCCTTCTGCCGGCTCTGGAGGCGTCAGCACGCGAACGATTTGTGCTGCTCAGAAGTCTATGCGCCGGGACCGACACTGAAAGGCGATGCCGAACTCAACCTGCAAGAGAAAATTTAGGTTTTTCGGGGGAACGCCCGTTGACCTGCGCAAACGTTGCCGAGCAGGGGCGTTCCCCCACCCCTACTGATCAGTAAGGGGAACGTAGTCGGATACGGGTGCTGATCAGAGTCGAGTGTATGAGCGACTCGACACAGCCCAGGACGCCGACCCAACGGTGGTCTCCCGCGTTGGTCGTCCAACTTCGTGAGGCGACCCGGCCACGGGAGACCGCCGAACTCCTCGCAGCGGCCGGCGTGCCGGTGTTCCCGTGCGTGGCACGGGAGAAGCGTCCACTCACGACGCACGGGTTTCAGGACGCGTCGCTCGACCCCAATCAGGTCGCTGACTGGTGGCGCCATTGGCCGGATGCGAACGTCGCGATGCCAACCGGCATGGCATCGGGGATTGACGTCGTGGACGTTGATGTCCACCCCTCCGGCAATGGCTACGCTGCGATCCGTAGTGCGCGCTCCTCGGGCTTGCTCGGTGATCCCGCGTGGATGGTGAAGACGCCCTCTTCCGGGCTTCACCTTTGCTTCCTACACGCCGAGGATGCGAGCCAGCCGTCCTGGCAGGTACCCCGCAAACACGTCGACTTCCGCGGCGACGGCGGGTACGTCGTACTGCCCCCGTCGCACGTGACCCAGGACGACAACACGATCGGCGAGTACGAGGTCACCGACATAGCCACTCACCAACCTGACTCGGTGGACGCTGGCGCCTTACGACGATTCCTTGACCCGCCAAGTCCAACCCGGTCGCCCGCCGACCTCCCCATCGTCGGGACACGTCCCGATCGACTCGCGGCGTGGGTCGCATCCCTGTCCGAAGGCGAGCGCAACCATGGCCTGTTCTGGGCGTCGTGCCGGATGGCGGAAGCCGGGGAACGCTTCGACGTCGCCGCCGACGTTCTCGGCGGCGCAGCACAGCAGGCCGGGCTGTCCGACCGCGAGTCATTGACGACCATCCAGTCCGCCTATCGCATCGCCACCCGCCTGGGCGCCGACTCCACGCGGAGTGGATGCCCGCGCCCTATGCAGGCGGTTGAGGGGGTCCGCCTATGACGCTGCTGCCTCCCCCTCTTGCCCCAGTTCGCTTCCGATTTCATCAGACGAGGTAATCCCATGAACGGCCCCGATCCTTACGAACGTCAACTCGACCGCATCCCCGACGCCACGCCTCCGGAGGCGCCAGAGCGTGAGGTCTCGCCGCTTGCTGTGCGCCACGACCACTCGCAAACGGCCACGCACCTTGAGGCGGCCCCCGCGTCGTCTCGCGGTGTCGCCTGGGTCCGCCCGACCGAACTGGCGATGAGGATCGGCTCGCCGGCGGCGGGTCGTGGGATCGACCTGCAGACCGAGTTGTCGGCGCGGGCACGTCGGGGGACGGCAGCGGTCGCGCGGGCCGCACGGCGTACGTCGCGTTCCTCGATCGCTCGCCCCCCGTCGACTGCATCTGAAGGACTGGGACTGTGAACACGCCGGCATTCACGACCTCCCAGGGACTGCGCCTTCTGCTGGTCCGGTTGCAGTACTCCCCTGTTGGGACGTGGCAGCACGACCCTGATGCCGAAGAGTTGATGCGGTTTGCGACCACGAAGTATGCCGCGCTGGCTCGCAAGTACGACCTAGCTCCGGAGGATGCCGCGGTCGCGGCGTTCGAGGCGATGCGCACCCGCGCGGTGCGTACGGCCGTCGATCCGTGGGGGGTGGTGACCCGGGCCGTGCAGATCACTCTGATCTACGAAGCTCGTGCCCAGGGCTTGCTGTGCTCGAACCATCAGGCGCGGCGGCCCGAGATCTCCGTGCATCACGATGCCGAACGCTTCTGCGACTACGACGACAACCTGGCCGACTACCATCCGGCGTTCCATGTGCCGCCCGAGCAGGAACTGCGCGACTGGGACGTGCTGTCCTCCCCGTCGGTCACGGAGGAGCCGACGAATGCGTGGGTGGCCGCCGAACAGGCGGCGCACATCATGGTCGACAACGGCTGGCCAGAGGCATCTGCACACGGGTGCATCGAGTACGTGTGCGGGCAGCTGATCCGCTCCGGCTCCCGCGCGACGGCGTACGCGCGTCTGACCCGTGACCACCACGCCGAGGCACTGCTCGACCTGTCCCACCCGGACTGGGTCGCAGTGCTGCAGGCACTGCTCGGGATCGATGCCCCGGTCCTTGAACGAACTCGCGAAGGACGTGGACTGCTCCAGTTGCTGTTGATGGGCTACCTGCCAGCCGAGCTCAGCTCGGCGGTGTGTTTCGCCGACGTCTTCGCGGCCACCGCCCCGAGGAGCGAGGGAGCGTCCCATGTCTGAGGCAACCGGGCACATCGAACTGGAACGACGAGTCGACTCCATCACCATCGGGGCCCGGCACCGCTCCGACCCTGAACGCGATCTCGCGCCACTGATGCGGTCAATCGATCGGCTCGGCCTCCTCCAGCCGATCACGATCACACCGGACGGAGTCCTGGTCTGCGGTCACCGCCGGTTGAAGGCCGTGAAGGAACTCGGCTGGCCCACGCTGCGGGTATGGGTACGCACCGGGATCTCTGACCCGTTGACACAGTTGCTGGCCGAGCAGGACGAAAACACCCTGCACCGGCCGCTGTCGCCGTTTGATGCCGCAAAGCTCTACCAAGAACGGAAGGACCTCTTGACCGAGGACGCCCTGAGACGCCAACGCGCGACACGATTCGGTGCCGACGACGGGGACAAAGGAGACGGTGGTCCCGATTCGGGACCACCGAGGCCGGGGCCTGGGAAGTCATCACGCCAAGCCGCTCTGACTCTGACGGGCTCGGCTTCACACACCCGACTGGAACAGATCTGCTCCATCGAGACCATCGCTGCCGACGACGCGGTACCCGCTGACGTGCGCAAGATCGCCGAGGAGGAACTCGAGTGGATCCGCGAAGGCGGTGCTGTCGATCCCAGTTTCCAGCGGGTGCGGGCTGCGCTGACGGTCGCCGAGGACCGAGAGCCCGAAGACGACACGGCCGACGACCTGGACGAACTCGCAGCACGAGCCCTACTCCAAGCGAAGGCCGACCGCGCCGCCCGTATAGCCGCGAACCGACGCAAGCGTGAGGCCGCAGCCGAGGCAGCACGGCGTTCGGTTCACTCCTTCGTCCTCATGTGGGAAGACCTAGAGGGCTGGACCGACCGGTACGACCCGGTCGAGGTCGGACAGGAACTGACCGACGCCCAATGGTCGGCCTTCGAGCAAACTCTCACTGCCTCCGTGGAGTTCGTCGCCGCTGCGCGGGCCGCACGCGAACACCGTCCGGGTAACGCCGTGGCGAGCGCGTGAAGGGGTGACTGGCCATGTTGCGTTCCTCCACCTACGATCCGGACCTGCGTCGGCGCCGGTTGATCGTGGCCGCCATCACCGTCGCGCTCCTTGTTGCCGCAGCGATCACCTACGTGCTGCTCACCCGCAACGAGACTGCTGCTCCCGGGCCTGCTGACCCGACGACGTCCGCCGGACCTGAGCTACTGGCCGATCCAGCGACTGAACCGGACGACGGCACTCTCCCGGACCTTCCGCCGGTTTCCGACCCAGCGGAGTTCGCCGAGGTCGTCGCGCACGCGATCTTCGACTGGGACACCACCGCGCTAGCACCACGCGCGGCGTACCTCGAACGCACCGCGACCATCGCCGACCCGACCGGCGAGGAATCACCGGGGCTGATCAGCGACGTCGATGCCTACCTCCCCCCGGAGACCACCTGGATCGACCTGCGCGAATACGAAACCCGTCAGTGGATCGAGATCGAGTCTGTCGAGGTGCCGACCAAGTGGGCCACCGCGCTCGAACAGGGCAGCGCAACGCTCGCTCCGGGCACTACGGCGTACACGATCACCGGCATCCGTCACCGCGACGGCATCTGGGACCGCAAACCTGTCGCCAGCCGCCACGACGTGACCTTCACCGTCTTCATCGTCTGTGCGCCGACGTACGACGCGTGCCGCCTCCTGCGGCTGTCGCTTCTTGACGAACCACTGGAGTAGGTGAGCCCCGTGATGTCGAAAGTCATCATCGGTGGACTCGTCATGCTGTTCCTTGGCCCGGCCGCCGGCCTCCTGTCGCTGACGGCGATCCTGAATCCCGCCGCAGAAGCGTCCTGTCTGCCGGCAACGTCGGTGAACTTCGCGTTCTTCTCCGACGATGACACGACTACCGCTCACCCGGTTGGGGAGTCCTCGCGTGTTGTGTTCCCTCTGCCGAAAGGCACGTGGATCCAAACCAGCGCGTTCGGGATGCGACGACACCCCATCACCGGTATCTACAAACTGCACAGCGGCACCGACTTCGCCGCCCCGTCAGGGACACCGATTCTGGCTGCGGCGGACGGACGTGTCGCTTCGGCGGGACCGTCGGCAGGCTACGGGAACCTGATCCTCATCGAGCACACGGTCGCTGGTCAGCGCATGGACACGGGTTACGCCCACATGACTGCGGCAAGCATCATGGTCAAGGCCGGCGACCGGGTCACCGTTGGGCAGCAGATCGCCTCGGTCGGCGCCACCGGTTACGCCACCGGACCGCACCTGCACTTCGAGCTACGCCCCGCCAGCGCGAGCGGGGCACCGGTCGATCCCGCGCCATGGCTCGCAGCGCAAGGAGCCGTCGACCTGGCAAAGGGATCACCAAGCAAGACCGGTGGCTGCGGCCCCGAAGGTGATGCGACGTCGTACGACGGGACGAACCCCAACGGCATGGTCGATGACCCCACCACCGACGGGAAGATCACCGAACGCACCGCCGCTGTGCTCGCCCAGGTCCGTCAACAGTTCCCCAGCACGTCCTGGTCCTGCTACTCCCCTCGCCCCGGGCAACCCTCCGAGCACTCCCTCGGCCGCGCCTGCGACGGAACGTTCGGCAACTCCATCGGCACCAAGGCCACCGGGCCCGCCCTCGACCTGGGCTGGACGGTCACCAACTGGATGAAGACCAACGCGAAAAAACTCGGCGTCGAATACCTCATCTGGCAAGGGAAGATCTGGTCCGTCGCCCGATTCGCCGAAGGCTGGCGCACCTACGACGGCGGCGGCATGTACGACCCTGCCGCGATCACGGGTGGGCACTACGACCACCTGCACTTTTCCTGCGAGCCATAGGTGAGACTCGGTGAACTGCCTTGGCCAGCAATAGGTCGTTGCCCAAGGCACTTTACTCTGAGTTTCGAACGATCGCATAACAACGGCGTCGCTCGGGACATGCTACTTCGCGGAGTATCCCCCGTCGACAGGGAGCGTCACACCGTTAATTGCCGAGGCTTCGTCCGAACTCAACCAGACGATGGCGTTCGCTACCTCTTCTGCCTGTTGAAACTTTCCGGCAGGCAGAAGAGCTAGCGCGGCGTCAGTGATTTCCTTTGGAGTCTGCGCCAATGACGGGGTTTCGATGATCCCCGGGGCAACAGCGTTGATTCGGATGCCCTTGTCGGCGTACTGGACGGCAGCAAAGCGCGTCATGTGATTGACGGCGGCCTTTGCCGCCGAGTAGGTCGGCGTCGTCAACTCGAAGACCTTGATGCCAGCGATGGAGGCTGTGTTCACGATGGAG
>DATCYH010000599.1:0-6448 GCA_036570405.1 Nocardioides sp. | reverse complement strand
GAGACCGCCGGCGGCAACGAGCGCAAGACCACCGGCAGCTACTACACGCCCACCAGCCTCATCACCGAGCTCCTCGACTCCGCCCTCGAGCCCGTGCTCGACGAAGCGGTCGCCAGCGGTGACCCCGAGGCCGCACTGCTCAAGGTGACCGTGCTCGACCCGGCCTGCGGCAGCGGCCACTTCCTTATCGCCGCAGCCCACCGCATCGCCAAGCGCCTCGCCTCTGTGCGCAGCGGCGACGGCGAACCGGCCCCCCCGCTCGTGCAGCACGCCCTGCGCGAGGTGGTGGCCACCTGCATCCACGGCATCGACGTCAACGAGATGGCGGTCGAGCTCTGCAAGGTCAGCCTCTGGATGGAGTCCATGGAGCCGGGCAAGCCCCTGGCCTTCCTCGACCACCGCATCGTCTGCGGCAACGCCCTCCTCGGCACGACTTCGGAGCTTCTCGCTAAAGGTGTGCCCGACGACGCCTTCAAGCCCCTCACCGGCGACGACAGGACCGTCGTCACCTCGCTCAGGAACCGCAACAGGGCCGAGCGAGCCGGCCAAGGAACTCTGGACTTCGGCAACGGCTCGGACGATCTCCGGCGCACGATCGCTGCAGGCTACGCCGCCATCGACGAGATTGCCGACGACGACGTTGCCGGTTTGGCTGCGAAGGAGCGGCGCTGGCTCAAGCTCCAGCACTCCGACGAGCAGGGCCGCGCTCAGCTGGCCGCCGACGCTTGGTGCGCGGCCTTCGTCGCTCCCAAGTCGATCGGGGCCGCGGAGATCACGACGACGTTCGTCCGTCAGGCTGCCGAGCGGCCGTCGTCATCCCTTGACGCCAGCAAAGTCGACACCGTCGTTCGGCTGATTCAGCAGTACCGCTTCCTGCACTTCCACCTGGCGTTCCCACACGTCTTCGACGGCTCCTCGGGCCACGGGTTCAGCTGCGTCCTGGGGAATCCGCCGTGGGAGCGGGTGAAGCTTCAGGAGAAGGAGTTCTTTGCCGAGCGTTCACCGGAGGTCGCCGCCGCACCGAATGCCGCTGCCCGGAAGCAGCTGATCGCCCGACTCGAGGCGGACGACCCCGCGCTGTTTCTGGCGTTCCGACTCGCCGCTCGCCAGGCGGAGGGCGAGAGCCACCTCCTCCGTTCGTCGGGTCGCTTCCCCCTGTGCGGCCGGGGCGATGTGAACACCTACACGGTCTTCGCCGAGGCCATGCGCAACAGTGTGGCGGCGCGGGGACGAGCTGGGGTGATCGTGCCCTCAGGCATCGCTACCGACGACACGACGAAGCACTTCTTCGCCGACCTCGTTGACAAGCGCTCGCTTGTGTCGCTCTACGACTTCGAGAACGCGGCGCCCGTGTTCGTCGGGGTACACCGCAGCTTCAAGTTCTGCCTGCTCACGCTGACCGGCCCAGACCGAGCAGCCGACGCCGCCGAGTTCGTCTTCTTCGCCCATCAGACCGCAGACCTGGCGGACACGGAACGACGCTTCACCCTCAGCCCCGACGACTTCAAACTCCTCAACCCCAATACGAGAACCTGCCCCGTCTTCCGCTCCCGCCGAGACGCAGACCTGACCAAGGACATCTACACGCGAGTTCCTGTCCTGATCGCAGATGGTCCGCCGGAGGTGAATCCCTGGGGAGTGCAGTTCGAGCGGATGATTGACCTCACCAATGACGCAGCGCTGTTCCGTTCGGCAGAGGAAATGCAGTCAAGTGGCGCCACCCGACTCGGGCCGAGATTCGTACGCGGCGGCTCTGAGTTCCTTCCGCTGTATCAGGGCATCATGGCGACGTTCTTCGACCATCGGGCGGCTGACATTATTCGGAGCGAAACGGCCAAGACCCGTCAAAACCAGCCCCGCTACCTGGAGGTCGCGGAGAAGGCGGATCCTTGCAGAACGGCCGAGCCGATCGCCTGGATCGAAGGTCGTGAGCTGCCGTTGCGGGAGGCCGTCCCAGCTCTGATCGGATTCGCAAACATCGCGAGCCCCACAAATGAGCGGACCTTTCAGCTATCGATACTGCCGCGCTCGGCCGTTGGCAACTCATTGCCCCTAATGCACCCGGCCAAAACCGGGGCATCCGCTCTGCTGGGTCTCTACTGCTGTTGTACCGCCCTGGTCCTCGACTTCGTGGTTAGGCAGAAGCTGGGTGGCACGACAATGAACTACTTCTATGTGCAGCAGTTCCCAGTGTTGACACCGTCGGCCTTCGCGGCGCCAGCCCCCTGGGGGGATGAGGTGACGCTCGAAAGCTGGGTCATGCCGCGCGCGCTCGAGCTGGTATACACCGCCTGGGATCTGGAGCCGTTGGCGATCGGCTTGGGGCGGAAGTGTCCTCCGTTCAGGTGGTTGATTCCGCGCCGCGCGCTCCTGCGAGCGGAGCTCGATGCCTGCTTCTTCCACTCTTACGGAATCGAGCGGGACGACGTCGACTACATCATGGAGACGTTCCCCATCGTGAAGCGGAAGGATGAGACGGCGTTCGGGGAGTACCGAACCAAGCGGCTCGTCCTCGAGGTGTACGACGCGATGGCGAAGGCCATCGAGACCGGCGAGCCGTATCAGACGATCCTCGACCCGCCGCCGGCGGACCCGTCGCTCTGCCACCCCGAGTCGACCCGCCCCGACTGGGCGCGGTGATGGCCGGGGTGCCGAAGCCGAAGCCGATGACAGCGTTCCGGGACAACATGTCGGACGCGCACGCTCTGGTGAGACTCGCCCGTGCAACAACGACGAAACGCACCTACCGGATGCGGCGCGAACTTCGTGGCCGGGTCGGTGGGGCTCTTCGGCTAGCGCAGGGCGTCCATGATCAACTCGACTGTGTTGAGAGCGACGACCTCTTCATCGTCATCCTCCCGTCGTCCTCGCTGAAGCGAGGCGACTTCGAGAAGCGTGAGCCTTTGCTCCGGCAGGCTTTGGTGGCCGGATGTGCGGCCGTGGAGACGTTCTTGGCGGACTCAGTCACTGCCAAGTGCAGGAGCCTCACCGGCGGCCCGCTACCGAGCCGTCTCGGGAGCGTGCCGATGACGGTCGCCCAATGGCGGCAAGTCAACGGCTCGAAGTACCCGCGTCGTGCAATCACGGACAAGGTTCTTGCACCCCATGTGGCAGAGGCCGCCAGCACTGCGCCTTCTCGGGTTGGGGAGCTTCTGTCCGTGGCGGGCGTCGAGAGGCCGATGCGAGCACTAGACAACGCGCGTGGTGTCGCGAAGGGCACTACCGAGTCGGACTTGGACCGAATCACCAAGAGACGGAACCGCATCGCTCACCAAGGAGACCGAGATGGACGATCTCGTGCCGCGATAACCGAAGCGGAGGTTGAAGACGACCTCACCACGCTGACTGCGATCGTGGAGGCCATCGAGCAGGTGCTCGCGGCATGAGAATGCGTGGCCGGGGATCGCCTGGCCCATCCGTCGCAACGCAGCTCTGCCAAAGGCGGCGATGAGTCCCCCGCTGAGCCCGCTCCCGTCGCTGCGGGCGCTCGTCGAGCGGACCCTGACCGTCGCCGACCTTGTGACCGAGCCGCTGTGGACGGTGGACCGCTCCCTTCCGAGCGCGGATGCGGCCTCCATGCTCGCCGCTCGGGACTTCGACGTGGCCGGGGTGGCCGGGGAGCCGATCACCCGCCAGGTCACCCGGGACCTGCTGGTCCGAGCGAAGGGGTCGGTTGGCGACGTGGCTATCCCGATCCTGGCGTCCGAGGCGGTGGAGAAGTCCCTCCCGCTGGCAGACCTCGTCGAGATCCTCCGCGTGCGAGAGTACGTGTACATCCTCGACAACGACCGGGTCCGGTGGCTGGCCACCCGGGCAGACCTCCAGGCCCCGGCCGTGTCCGTCGTCGTGCTCTCGCACCTCGTCTCGATTGAGGTCGCGCTTTCGTCCCTCGTGACCCGCCACCTCGGGGACGCTTGGTTCGACGGCTTGTCGGGTGCCAGGCAGGAGAAGGTCCGCGAGATCCATCTTCGGAAGGTCCGTCGGAACGTGGCCACTGGGCTGGAGGACTGCCTCTACTTCAGCGACTGGATGGAGCTCGCGGCCCGGACCCCGTCTCTGCGGCAGGCACTGGGCTTCGAGTCCCGTGCCTCGTTCACTGGATCCATCGGCGCCTTTGCCAACATGCGGAACGACCTCGCCCATGGCGGGACGCTGCTGGACGGGAGCACCCCCGGCGCTGCCATCGATCGCTTCGCTCGCGTGCGTGCCTTCGCTGAGCAGGTCTGGGACCTGGTCGAGGAGCAGCACGAGCGGTGGGATATGTACCTCGCCACCGATCTCGAGACAGCAGACGGTCAGGCGCTCACCGGTCCCGACGGCGTCCAACTGTCCGGCAAGTCGACACCTATCCATGTCCTGACGGCGTGGAACCCTGGTTCGGCGACCCGTTCTCTCGACGAGAACCGAACGGCCAACGAGGAGCTCCGTGGCCTGCTCGAGCGCCACGGGCACGTCCCGGTGCCGGGCCTCGGCTGCTCGCCGGATCGTCGCTGGTGCGAGGAGAGCCTCGTCGTCACCGGCATGACGAGAAGTGCTGCAGCTGAGCTGGCGGACCGCTTCGGCCAGGTGGCCATATTCGAGCTCACGGCCAAGGAGCTCCTCGTCGTCCGCAGCCGAGATGCCCGGGTCATGCGACGCCGTCCCCGCCGAGCAACCACCGCCGCCACGACCGAGCCGGGAGGCATGGAATGACGCTCGTTGGCCTCACGCTTCCATCGCTCACTGTGGCTGATCCTCCGGTGGCGGGGGAGGGCAGCCTCGATCCGCTGGGGACAGGGGCACTGGCGGACCGCATCGCCGAGCAGCTCGTGCCCGATGTACGCGCTCGCATGAGCCGGGTTCGGTTCCTGACGGCCATGGCGATCTCGTCGATCGTGACGGACGAAGTCGGAGAGCTGTTGATCCTCGATGGTCGAGCGACCCCTCCGCTGGCCTTCGAGTGGCTGTTGATCGAGGGGTTCGTTCGCAAGAAGCTGCCGCTACCGACAGGCGTCCCGGGGACGACCAAGGCCAGGGGCGTCCTGTCCCGGAATGGTCGGCTCGGGGCCAGCACCTACCTAAAGGCGCCCGGGGTATTCGGGTTCAACGGAATCTACAAGCCGCTGGCCACCGGCATCGGCCTCGTCACCACTGAGCTCCACCCGGACGAGCGAGCACGTGAGCTGGCCGTGGCCTGGGAGCGGGAGCAGGGACTCCTTGGTTTCGTCGATGGCAGCGACTCCTCGACCGGTGGGCGTCTGAAGCGTCGTCTCGTGGAGGCCGTGCGCAGCGCTGTCGCCGCTGGCGCCTGCAACGAGGTGCACCGATCGGTGTGGAACGAGCTGCCGCAGCGTCTCGTGCCGATCGAGCCGGGGCCCGGTGAGGCTCGCTTGTTGCGAGCGTGGCTGGTGGATGACCCCATCCGAGGGGAGCTGGCCGGTCTCATGGACGGGCTGGAACCGGCGAACGACGAGGAGCTGCTGGCTGACGTTCGCGATCGCGCATCGGTCGACCTGCGCCTTCGCATCGACGGCGCGCTCGCGTACGAGGCCCTGGCCTCGCACCTGGAGGTTGCCTTCAACGCGCTGCGGTGGCGTTCGACGCACCTCGGGCTGAGCCCGCTGACGCCAGCGATCGCCGCCGAGCTCGATGCCCTGCGAGAGGCCACGGCGGCGCTGCCCGACCGCTACGCCGCAGCCGCCGATGCGCTGGCCGCGCTCGATCTCCAGCTGCCGCTGGAGCGGACCTTGGGTAACTTCGCGGACCCTGATTCCCCGGGTGACCTGGCGGAGCTGCTGCTGGCCCGCCACCAGAAGGTGCAGGGGGACAAGCCGCCCGGCGGGAAGCGACCGTGGTTCGAGCCGCACGGCGACGGCTACGTGGTGCGGTCGCCCTACGCCATCTACGAACCGCCGCAGCGCCGTCCCTTCGTGCACCCGATGCGGGTGTCGTCGCTGCACCAGTTCCTCGAGGACACAACCCCATGACCCGCCTCCTCGATCTCTGGCAGCCCCCCGACGAGGCGGGCGCAGCCGTCGGCTGCCTGGCCACCTCGTTCACCTTCGAGGCCGACTTCTTCGTCGACGACTGCCTCACCCGCTTCCTTGGCCTGACCCGCGTGCAAGGCGAAGGTGACACCACCAGCGACGTGGCCCGGATGCTCGACGAGGAAGACCGGCTGTCAGAGGCGCAGATCAGCGTGCTGGTCGACCGCAGCTGCGTGCCGGACAAGCGGAACCTCCGGTGGGATCTCCTGCCCGTTGCGCTCGGACGGGGGCGCCTCTTGCACGCCAAGGTCGCCGTGCTCATGTGGGAGCGCCATACCCGGGTGCTGCTCGGATCGGCCAACCTCACGTCGGCGGGCTACCGCCGTCAGATCGAGACGGTCACTGCGTTTGACGTCGAGCCCGGCTGCGGGCTGCCGGAACCTCTCCTGAGATCTCTCGTCGGCGAGCTGCGGGACCTTCTC
>DATCYH010000598.1:0-7317 GCA_036570405.1 Nocardioides sp. | reverse complement strand
GCTCGGCGTTCTCGGCGGTATCGGTCACCGGAGAGGTGTTGGCCATCGCGAGCACCGCGGTGTAGCCGCCGACCGCGGCGGCCATGGAACCGGTCCTGATGGTCTCGGCGTCCTCGCGGCCGGGCTCGCGCAGGTGGGTGTGCAGGTCGACCAGGCCGGGCAGGGCAACCAGTCCGTCGGCGTCGATGACCGTGGCGCCGTCGTGGGTGGTGTCCTTGGCGTCGATCGAGCCGATCTCGCGGATCATTCCCCCCACGATGAGCAGGTCGGCCGTCTTGTCGCCGAGGAGCGAGGCTCCCTTGACGATAACCCGGCTGGAGACGTTCTCGGGGGCGCTCATGTGGTGGCTTCCTCTCCGGCGAGCAGGTGGTAGAGCACGGACATCCGGACCGCGACACCGGACGAGACCTGGTCGAGGATCAGCGATTGGGCGGCATCGGCGGCATCGGCGGCGATCTCGAGCCCGCGGTTCATCGGACCGGGGTGCAGGATCGGTGTGCCCTCGGCCAGGCTGGCCAACCGGTCGCGGGTCAGGCCGTAGCCGACGGTGTACTCGCGGGCGCTCGGGAAGAACGCCCCGTTCATCCGCTCCCGCTGAACCCGAAGCATCATCACGGCGTCCGAAGTGGGCAGGACCTCGTCGATGTCGTACGAGGTGGCGAAGCCGGCGTCCTTGGACCAGGCGTCGATGCCGCTGGGCATCAGGGTGGGCGGCGCCACCACCGTGACATCGACGCCGAGCTTGGTCAGCAGCAGCACGTTGCTGCGGAACACGCGGCTGTGGGTCAGGTCGCCGATCACGCTGATCCGCCGTCCCTCGAGGCTGCCGAGGCGCCGCTGCAGGGTGTAGGCGTCGAGCAGGGCCTGGGTCGGGTGCTCGTGGGTGCCGTCACCGGCGTTGATCACGACCGCGTCAACCCATTCGCTGACCTGCTTGGCCGAGCCGCTGGCGCTGTGCCGCATGACCAGTGCGTCGACCCCCATGGCACACACGGTGAGCACGGTGTCGCGCAGGGACTCGCCCTTGGAGGTGGAGGAGCCCTTGCCGGTGATGTTGATCGTGTCGGCGGAGAGCCACTTGCCGGCGATCTCGAAGCTGGACCGGGTGCGGGTGGAGTCCTCGAAGAACAGGTTGATCACCGTGCGACCGCGTAGGGCAGGCAGCTTCTTGACCTGGCGCTTCTGGACGTCGTGCATCTCTGCCGCGGTGTCGAAGATGGTGCGTACGTCGTCGACTGTGAGGTCGTCGATGGAGAGCAGGTGCCGGTTCACTGGCCGACCTCCGATCCCGAGGGCTGGGAGATTCGGACCTCGTCGTGGCCGTCGATCTCCTCGAGCCGGACGCTGACCCGCTCGGAGCGGGCACTGGGCAGGTTCTTGCCGACGTGGTCGGCGCGGATCGGCAGCTCGCGGTGGCCGCGATCGACCAGGACGGCCAGTCGGACGGCCGCGGGACGGCCGAGGTCGTTGAGCGCATCCAGTGCGGCGCGGATGGTGCGCCCGGAGAAGAGGACGTCGTCCACCAGGACGACGACCTTGCCGTCTATGCCCGAGGGCGGGACCACGGTCTTCTGCGGTCCACGGGTCGGGTGCGAGCGCAGATCGTCGCGGTACATCGTCACGTCGAGCGAGCCAACGGCCACCGGGGTGCCCTCGACAGCAGCGATCCGCTCGCCGATGCGCCGTGCCAGTGGCACGCCACGAGTGTGCAGACCGAGCAGGATCAGGTCCTCGGGACCCTTGTTCCGCTCGAGCAGCTCGTGCGAGATGCGAGTCAACGCCCGGGAGATGTCACGGGCATCCAGGACGGTGTGCCCCGAGCCGGCGTCGGCGGGACCAGTCTGGGTGGGGGCAGGCATGGTGACTGCCGGACCTCCTTCTCCGCCTCACAGGACGGCTAGTTAAAGGATGTCGAACGCGTTGAAGACTAACAGCCGTGCGGGTGCCCTGATCATCCGGACTCACTGCGTGGGCAGTGACCACCAGCACATCATTCTTTCCGGACACCTCGGATCAATGGCAGGATCGGCGCATGATCACTGACCTTTTGCGTGTTCCCGGAGTGCCCGAGACCGCCTTGAGCGACTCCGTGGCCGCTGCCCTTCCCGAGAATCTGGCCCCGGCCCCGTGGAGCGTCCGCTCCTCGGGCACCGTCTGGTTCACCAAGGCCCCCGAGGCGGCGACTGACGCCCTGCCCGGCGCGCTGCGCGCGCAAGGGGCTCGCGCCACCTTCGTGATCGGTGGCTTCGTTCGTTATGAACAGACGCCGGTCGGCGCGTACGACGAGACCTTCGGCGTGGTCGGCTACCGGATCGGGCGCAAGGTCTCTGCCACGGTCGCGTTCATGGCCGTTGACTCCCCCACCTCCGTGGTGGGTGGACGCGCCAACTGGGCGATGCCCAAGGCCTTGGCCGAGTTCGAGGGATCTCCCCGCCCGGGCGACACGTTCACCGTCGCCGGCGAGAACGACCTCGGTTGGCGGATCTCGGCGACCAGCGGTCGCACGACTCCCAAGATCCCTGTCTTCAGTCGCGCACGAGTGGTCCAGGAGTTCCCCGACGGGTCGTTGCGGGGTTGCCGGCTCAAGGCTCGCGGCTGGGCTCGGATGACGCGCACCCAGGTCGAGGTCGAGTCCGCGTCGACCCTGCCCGACTGGTTGGTGCCCGGCCGTCACCCCGGTGCGACCCTGGAGGACATCCGGTTCTCACTCGGTGTGCCGGAGATTCTCTGACCCCTCGCGTGCGGGCTGCCCTCGATCCTGACTCCAGGATCGAGGGCAGCCCGTGCTGATTTGGTGCGTCCGGGGTCAACCCAGCTTGCGGACGATGGCTCCGAGCAGCCCGTTGACGAATGCGGGCGACTCGTCGGTGGACAGGTCCTGCACCAGGTGGACCGCCTCTGAGACGGCGACCGCGTTCGGGACGTCGTCCATGTGGAGCACCTCGAAGACACCGATCCGCAGCACGTTGCGGTCGACCGCGGGCATCCGCGTCAAGGTCCAGTCCACCGAGGCGTCTGAGATCAGTCGGTCGATCTCGTCCTGGTGCTCGACGACCCCGCGCACCAGGACGGTGGTGTAGTCGTTGGTCGGGCCCTCACCGTCGGCGATGGCCCGGTCCAGGGCCACCCCGGCCCCTTCGCGACGCAGCTCGCTGGCGAAGAGGATGTCCAGGGCACGCTTGCGCGCCTTGCTCCGCGCCGACATCAGCGCGAACCGGTGGTGCGGGAGGAAGCAACGTGCGAGACCAGCAGCATCAGGACTTGACCCGGCCCAGGTAGGACGAGTCGCGAGTGTCGACCTTGACCTTCTCGCCGGTGGTCAGGAAGAGCGGGACCTGGATCTCGTGGCCGGTCTCGAGGGTGGCCGGCTTGGTGCCGCCCGTGGAGCGATTGCCCTGCAGGCCGGGGTCGGTGTGGGTGATCTCGAGCTCGACCGAGGCAGGCAGCTCGACGAAGAGCACTCGACCCTCGTTGGTGGCGACGATCGCCTCCTGGTTCTCCAGCATGAAGTTCTTGGCGTCGCCGACGGTCTCGGGCGACACCTCGAGCTGGTCATAGGTGGAGGTGTCCATGAAGACGTAGGACGCGCCGTCGTTGTAGAGGTACTGCATGGTGCGCTTGTCGACGTTGGCGGTCTCGACCTTGGTGCCCGCGTTGAACGTCTTGTCGACGTTCTTGCCAGACTCCACATTGCGCAGCTTGGTGCGCACGAACGCCGGACCCTTGCCGGGCTTGACGTGCTGGAACTCGACGACGGTCCAGAGCTGACCTTCGATCTTGAGGACCATGCCGTTCTTCAGGTCGTTCGTGGTTGCCATGCGCGTGTGTGCCTCTTCGGTTCGATTGACGTGGGCGGCCGGACTGGCCGGCCGGGAGCGGCCGTTGCGGGCCGACTGGGGATTCTATACGCGCAGGGTCCGATGCTCCGAACGTACGTCGTCCCAGCGGCACCGGCAGGCCGCACACGGCATACCCACTGCGGCCTCATTCGAGCTCCCAGGTCACCTCCAAGCGCACCGCGACCTCGGACTCCCCGGCGTGGATCGACACCTTGTCCGTGGTGGCCGAGAGCATCGCGCTGCCGTAGGCCTGGAAACTCTCCTGATTGAATCCCCTGCGCTCGACCTCTGCCATGCTCAACACCGGCCCGAGCGTGTTGCCGGCTGCCTGGCTGTAGCGCTTCGCCTTCGCCGTGGCCTGCTCGACGGCGTCATCGCGGGCAGCCGCCATTGCCGCCTCCGGGTCACCGACCTCGAGAGCGATGTCGTTCACGCGCACGCTGGTTCCACCAGCCTCGACTGCGGCGGTGATCGCACCGCCGGCCTTCGCCAGCTCCGGGACGGTGACCCGGGCCCGCTGGGTGACCACATAGCCGTCGAGTTTGGGCCGTTCGCCCTTGATCCGCTGGTAGTGCGGCGCCATGTCGAGGCCGGTCGAGGTGACGTGCTTCTCCTCCACGCCATGCTTGGCGAGGGCCCCGACGACGCGATCGAGACGCCGGGCGGATGAGGCCAGGGCATCATCCAGGCTGCGCGCCTGGCGCTTGACGGTCACCCGGAAGCTGACCTGGTCGGGGACGACGGTGGTCTTGCCCTCCCCCACCATCACGATGCTGCGAGGCTTCTCCTCACCGGCCACTACGGCGGTGGCCGGCTGGTTGTCGGCGCTGCCGAGCAACCAGGCCGCGATCAGGGCGAGCAGGACGGCGACCGCGAGCAGAATGCTCTTGGGGCTGATGCTGAGGGACGTGTTCACGACGAGCTCCTTGGGGCAGGGATGTTCCTGTCCCGGTTGGACGCCCGGCGCGACGATGCGGTTCCCGGATCAGGGTCCGGGCGTGCTCGCGATGATCTCGAGGGCTCGGCGATAGCCGTCGATGCCCATGCCGGCCACCACTGCGACGGCGTGCTCGGTCACCACCGAGGTGTGCCGGAAGGTCTCCGGTCGTTGCGAGGGATCCGAGATGTGCACCTCGACCAGCGGCGCGGTGAGCTGCGCGCAGGCGTCGAAGATCGCCCACGAGTAGTGCGTCCAGGCCGCCGCGTTGAGCACCACCGGGGTCTCGTCATCGGCTGCTGCGTTGAGCCAGTCGAGCAGCTCGCCCTCGTGGTTGGTCTGCCTCAGCTCGACGTCGAGGTCGAGGCCGGTTCCCCAGGTGCGGCACAGGTCGGCCAGCTGGTCGTGGGTGGTGTGCCCATAGATCTCGGGCTGCCGCCGACCCAGTCGACCCAGGTTGGGGCCGTTGAGGACGAGGACCTCGCGCATCACGCACCGCCGGAGATCGCGGCGTACGACGCGCGCAGCAGGTCCTCGGCGGGTCCGGCGAGGATCCTCGGATCGGCCAGGTCGTGCAGGACGACGAGGCGGAGCTGGGAGCCGCGTGACTTCTTGTCCATTTTCATCGTCTCGTGCAGCTCGTCCCAGTCGCCGTCGAACCCGACCGGGAGGCCGACCGCGCTGAACAGCCGGGCATGGCGATCAGCGAGCTCCTCGGCGATCAGCCCGGAACGACGGGCGACCTCGGCGACGAAGACGCAGCCGATCGCGACCGCCTCGCCGTGGCGGATCTGGTAGTCGGTGGCACGCTCGATCGCGTGGGCCAGGGTGTGGCCATAGTTGAGCACCTCGCGACCCGGGTGGCCGGCGCGCCCGCCGGTCTCCTTGAGGTCGTCCACGACGACGTCGATCTTGACCTGGATGGCGCGGGTGACGAGCTCGCGCAGGACCACTGATCCGGTCTCCTGCGCGGCAGCGGGATCGTTCTCGACGAGGGTGAGGATCTTCGGGTCGGCGATGAAGCCGCACTTGATCACCTCGCCCAGCCCTGCGCGGACCTCCTCGATCGGGAGCCCGTCGAGCAGCGACAGGTCGCAGAGCACCCCGGCCGGCTCGTGGAACGCACCGACCAGGTTCTTGCCGGCTCCGGTGTTGATGCCGGTCTTGCCGCCGACGGCCGCGTCGACCATGGCCAGGACGGTGGTCGGGACGTGCACGACCTTGACGCCACGCAACCAGCTGGCCGCGACGAAGCCGCCGAGGTCGGTGGTGGCCCCGCCACCGAAGGTGACCACGGCGTCCGAGCGGGTGAAGCCGGCCTCGCCGAGCGCCTCCCAGCAGTCGTTGGCCACCGAGGAGGTCTTGGCGTTCTCGCCGTCGGGTAGTCCCAGGGCCAGCACGTCATATTCGGCGACGAGGGCGTCGAGGACCGGGCGGGCGAGCTCGTTGAGGTCACCGGCGAAGAGCAGGGCGACCCGCTCGACGTCCTCACCCAGGAGTCCGGGGAGGCGGTCGGCCAGCCCGTGGCCGATCACGACGTCGTAGGGCGAAGCGCCGCCGACGTGCAGGGTGGTGGGCTCGCTCATCGGTTCTCCTCGACGTGTCGCCGGATCTCGTCGGCGACTTCTTTCGGGCTGCGTCCGTCGGTGTCCACGCTGAACGTGGCGACGGCTTCATAGATGGGTGTGCGCTCGTCGAGCAGCGCCTTGACCCGGCTGCGGATGTTGCCCAGCAGCAGCGGGCGGGACGTGCCCAGGCCAACTCGCTTGACCGCGTCGGAGAGGCCGACGCGGAGGAAGACGACCTGGTGGCCGGCCAACAGGGCGCGGGTCTCCTCGTCGAGGACGGCGCCGCCGCCCAGGGCCAGCACGCCGTCGTGCTCGGCCAGGGCCCGGCGTACGGCTTCGCGCTCGAGACGACGGAAGTGCTCCTCGCCGGACTCGACGAAGATGTCGGAGATGCTCCGACCCTCGCTGGCCTCGACGTCGTGGTCGGTGTCGCGGACCGTCACGTTCCAGGCCTGCGCCAGCACTCGCCCGACGGTGGTCTTGCCCGACCCCATCGGTCCGATCAGCACCACTGTGGGAGGCACGGCTTCCGGACTCACTTGTAGGTGATCGCCTGGAGGTATGACGCGTGGTTGCGCGCCACCTCGGCCACCGAGTCGCCGCCGAACTTCTCGGTGACGGCGTCGGCCAGGATCAGCGCCACCATGGCCTCGGCCACGATGCCGGCGGCCGGGACCGCGCAGACGTCGGAGCGCTGGTGGTGAGCCGCTGCCTCCTCGCCGGTCGCCACGTCGATGGTCCTCAGCGCCCGCGGAACGGTGGCGATCGGTTTCATCGCGGCCCGGACCCGGAGAACCTCACCGGTGCTCATCCCGCCCTCGGTGCCACCGGAGCGCCCCGACGTGCGACGGATGCCGTCGGCGGTCGTCACGATCTCGTCGTGGGCCAGCGAGCCCGGGGTCGCGGCCAGGTCGAAGCCGTCGCCGACCTCGACGCCCTTGATCGCCTGGATGCCCATCAACGCGCCGGCCAG
>DATCYH010000597.1:0-4558 GCA_036570405.1 Nocardioides sp. | reverse complement strand
ATCGAGGAGGCGGTTGCCTCCCTTGCCGATCTGAAGCGCTGGCGCCTGCACCCGGTGGGTGCGCTCGACCTGCTCCCGCAGGAGACTGCCGAGAAGCTCAAAAGGGCCGCTGAGGACACCCGCGAGGTCGATGGGATGCTGGTCAACATCGCCGTTGGGTACGGCGGCCGCCAGGAGATCGCGGACGCCGTACGCTCCCTGCTCCTGCAGGCCGCGGCGGACGGGGTCAGCGCCGAGGAACTCGCCCAAGCCGTCGACGTCGACCTGATCGGGGAGCACCTCTACACCAAGGGCCAGCCCGACCCGGACCTGGTGATCCGCACCTCGGGTGAGCAGCGCTTGGGCGGATTCCTGTTGTGGCAGAGCGCGAAGAGCGAGTTCTACTTCTGTGAGGCCCTGTGGCCCGAGTTCCGCAAGGTCGACTTCCTTCGCGCGATCCGGGCGTACGCCGAGCGCGAGCGACGTTTCGGCGCCTGACCCCTGACCCCTGACCCTTGACCCCTGACCCTTGACCCCTGACCCCTGACCCCTGACCCAGGGAGTCACTCAACCTTCACCCTGCGTTCGGGCGTGTCTGTGTCAAAAGCCGACGGGCCGAGGCGTAATTTCGAATCACCGGCGAGTGGGGAAGCTCGCTGCATCGAGAGGCCCGTCCGTGAGAACTCACGACCCAAGCACAGTCACCCTGGTGACTGCTGCGCGAGGAGGCCGGCACTCCGGTCTTCGGGATCCTTCCCGGTCCGCATTGATGAACTAGGGCCGGGGCGTCGAGTGCGCGTGCCGGCCCGTGAGGGGTACACCGTGGCCACCAAGCCCAAGAGTGAGCGCACCGCCCAGCCCGCGTCCTCAGTTCGCACCTATGTGCTCGACACCAGCGTCCTGCTGGCCGACCCGGGTGCCATCAATCGCTTCGACGAGCATGAAGTCGTGCTTCCGGTCGTGGTGATCACCGAGCTGGAGGGCAAGCGGCACCATCCCGAGCTCGGCTACTTTGCCCGCTCGGCCCTGCGCATGCTCGACGAGCTGCGCGTCAGCCACGGCCGTCTCGACACGCCGATCCCGGTCGGGGACGCCGGGGGCTCGATCCGGGTGGAGCTCAACCACACCGACCCCGCCTCGCTGCCCAGCGGGTTCCGGCTGGGGGACAACGACACGCGCATCCTGGCTGTGGCCAAGAATCTCGCCAACGAGGGTGCGGTCGTCACCCTGGTCTCCAAGGACCTCCCGCTGCGGATCAAGGCATCCGCGGTGGGCCTCGATGCACAGGAATATCGCGCCGAGGGCGTCGCCGAGTCCGAGGCGGGCTGGACCGGGATGACCGAGCTGGAGGTGGGCAGTGAGTACCTCGACGAGCTCTACGACGACGGTGTGCTCGACCTAGACAGCGCCCGGCAGCTGCCCTGCCACACGGGTCTGGTGCTGCTCTCCGAGCGGGGCACCGCCCTGGGACGGGTCGGGGCGGACAAGCAGGTCCACCTGGTTCGCGGCGATCGCGAGGCGTTCGGTGTACACGGTCGCTCGGCCGAGCAGCGGATCGCCCTGGAGATGCTGCTCGACCCTGAGGTCGGCATCGTCTCCCTCGGCGGTCGTGCCGGCACCGGCAAGTCGGCGATGGCGCTGTGCGCCGGCCTCGAGGCGGTGCTCGAACGCGGCCAGCACAAGAAGGTCGTGATCTTCCGTCCGCTCTTCGCCGTCGGCGGCCAGGAGCTCGGCTATCTGCCCGGTTCGGAGAACGAGAAGATGTCGCCCTGGGCCCAAGCCGTCTTCGACACCCTGGGGGCAATCACCTCGCGCGAGGTGATCGAGGAGATCCTCGACCGCGGCATGCTCGAGGTGATGCCGCTGACCCACATCCGCGGACGCTCTCTGCACGACTCCTTCGTGATCGTCGACGAGGCGCAGTCCCTGGAGCGCAACGTCCTGCTGACCGTGCTGTCTCGGATTGGCGCCAACTCGAAGGTCGTGCTCACCCACGACGTCGCCCAGCGAGACAACCTCCGGGTAGGTCGGCACGACGGCGTGGTTGCGGTGGTAGAGAAGTTGAAGGGCCACCCGCTGTTCGCGCACGTGACCCTGACTCGCTCCGAGCGCTCACCGATCGCAGCCCTGGTGACCGAGATGCTCGAGAACGTCACCATGTGACGGGGTGCACCCGGGGCCGCTGAGCCTGGCCGATGCGACCAGTGTGGCGGGCGGGGCCAGTGTGCGTGATGTGACTGGACTCGCCCGCCCGTACTGGGATGTCGGTTTGCCTGTGCCGCTCGTGTGATGCATGGTTGCTGAGATTGTTTCGTGACCTTGCCGCATCGGGGCGGCACCGCTCGGGGGAGCGCCGGTCGGGAACACCGCCACGTTGTCTAGCCCGTGAGTTGACCTTTGTCGAAGCACAAGAAGTACACGCCCAAGCACCGCACTGCCCGCAAGTCACCCGGCTCATCTGTCACTCAGGTGGCCAAGTCCGGCATCCGCACCTCGGTCGTCTTCTCGTCCGTCGCCGTGGCCGCGACCGGCATCGCAGTCGGGTCCGGCCTGGCCAGCTCGAGCAGCGCCGAGAACGGCGCCAACTTCGCCACGGCGGCCACCGACCTGAGCGCCGTCATCCCGAAGTCGGCGGCCGACTCCGAGCCCACAGCAGAGTCGACCGTCACGAAGAAGCGTGCGCCCCAGGTCTCGCGCTCCGCCGACCGCCGCTCGTCCTCGGACCCGGTCAAGGCTGCCGAGCTCGCCGCACCGACGGCCACCTCCAACGGCGTTGCCCGCACTGAGGACGCCACGGATGACGACCCCCGTGAGATCGCCAAGTCCCTCATGCCTGAGTTCGGCTTCGGTCCCGAGCAGTTCAGTTGCCTCGACCAGCTCTATGTCTCGGAGAGCGACTGGAAGATCGATGCCGACAACCCGACCTCATCGGCCTACGGCATCCCGCAGGCCCTGCCCGGCAACAAGATGGCCTCCGCCGGCGCCGACTGGGAGACCAACCCGGTGACCCAGATCCGCTGGGGCCTGGGCTACATCGAGGATCGCTACGGCACCCCGTGCAACGCGTGGTCCTTCAAACAGGGCAACAACTGGTACTGAGCGGCTCCGCCGCGGTCCCCGCCCACACCAACTGATGCCTCGGGGGCGGCCAGGACAGTAACCGATGCGTCGGGAGCAGCCGGGCCAGTAACTGAAGCGTTGGGGAGCAGATCGGGCCCGTAACTGATGCGTTGGGGAGCAGATCGGGCTCTTCTGGGCGACGAACCCATCAGTTAGGCCCCCCGAACCGGCCAACCCATTAGTTACGCCGCCCGGACCGACCAACCCATCAGTTACTGCGTTGGGAGTGGCCAGGCCATTAACTGATGCGTTGGGGAGCAGATCGGGCTCTTCTGGGCGACCAACCCATCAGTTGCGCCCCCGAACCGGCCAACCCATCAGTTACGCCCCCCACACAAAGCGCCGGACTATCGAGTCAGGCGCTTCTTCTGCACCTTGCCCATCTCGTTGCGCGGCAGCGCGTCGGTGAAGACGATCGCGCGGGGGCGCTTGTGCGCCGAGAGCTCGTCGCCGACGTACGCCGTGAGCTCGTCCTCGAGCTCGTCGCTTCCGGACACTCCTGTCGCAGGCACGACGAAGGCGACGATGCGTTGGCCGAGGTCCTCGTCAGGCACGCCGACCACGGCCACCTCGAGGACGGCAGGATGCCCCAGCAGGCTCGCCTCGATCTCGCCGGCACCGACCCGGTATCCGCCCGACTTGATCAGGTCGACTGATTCCCTGCCGACGATCCGGTGCAGTCCGTCGGCGTCGATCACCGCGACGTCGCCGGTGCGAAACCAGCCGTCGGCGGTCTGGTTCTCCGAGGTGGCGTCAGGTCGGTTCAGATAGCCGCTGAACAGGGTGTCGCCGCGCACCTCGAGCCGACCGATGCTCTCGCCGTCGTGCGGCACCGCTGCGCCGGCCTCGTCTCGCAACCGGGTCTCGACGCCGTTCACGGGCACCCCGACCCAGCCCGCACGGCGTACCCCGTCGGCACGGGTCGCGACCGTGATCAAGGTTTCGCTCATCCCGTAACGCTCGGCCACCTGGTGCCCGGTCAGCTGAAGGATCCGCTCGAAGACCGGCACCGGCAGCCCGGCCGAGCCCGAGACCAAGAGCCGGGCAGTGCGCAGCGCAGCCGCGTGCTCGGGGGAGCCGGCGATCCGGGACCAGACCGTCGGCACCCCGAAGAACATCGTTGCACCCGAAGCCGACGCACGGGCATAGGCCTCGGGTGTCGGCTTGCCGGTGTGGATCAGTCCGGACCCGGTGCGCAGCGGCCCGAGCACGCCCAGGATCAGACCGTGGACGTGGAACAGCGGCAGGCCATGGGCGAGTACGTCGCGCGAGGTCCAGGCCCACGCCTCGGCTAGCGCATCCAGTCCGGCATTGATGGCGCCATGGGAGAGCAGTACGCCCTTGGGAGCGCCGGTCGTTCCTGACGTGTAGAGCACGAACGCCACCTGCTCGGCAGGCACGTCGACCTCGACTGCCGAGGAGCGAGCGTCCACGTCGACCGGCAGCACCGGCCGTCCTT
>DATCYH010000596.1:0-2409 GCA_036570405.1 Nocardioides sp. | reverse complement strand
CGCTTGACCTCAAGCGCACTTGAGGCTGGAGAGTGCCCGCATGGAAGCCATCGAGAGCGTTATCAAGCAGACCGAAGCAGCCTTCAACGGGAGCGACGCGGAGGCCCTCGCCGCCACCTTCACCGACGACGCCTGGACGGTCGGCGTCACCGGCCAGGTGCTCCAGGGTCGCGACGAGATCCTCGAGACGAGCCGCAAGCTGTTCGCTGGTCCCCTCGCCGGTCAGTCCGCCCGCTACGTCGTCGACGACGTGCGACACCTAGGCGACGACGTCGCCATCGTCCGCAAGCTGGCCTACGCCACCGACGAGAACGGCACCGACATCGACGTCGGCCACGCCATGGTCGCCCTCTACGTCCTCGTCCGCGAGCAGGACGGGTGGCGGGTCGCCGCCCGCCAGAACACCCTGACCCAACGCCCCGACTGACCACCGAGCTGAGCGGTGTTGCTCCTAGAACGGACGCAACGAGAACGCAGTCCCGACCACGAGGCAGGTCACCACGACGGCCACGATGAAGACCGCCCACTCCCCTCTCGTCGGCCTCGCCACATGTCCACTCTGTCTCACCTCACACCTGGCCGAGTTCGACAAGCAGATGCACCGACCGTCCGCTTCGGGCGGCAGGCAGGCCGCGTCCAGGTCCGGCGATGGCCTACGGGTCCACGGTCTCCGCGCTGCTATCGACGCAGTGCTGCTCGACGTACGCCATCATTCGCGCTGCCGCGGCCTGACGTTCCTCGAGCGGCATCTCTTCCATCGATGGGTCAGCGGCACTCGGGTAGTTGCCGACGACAAGGCTGTCCAAGCTTCGGTTGACATCGTCGCTGATGTCAGCGGGAGCGTTCCTTCGCATCTCGCCGATCGCGGCGAGCACGACCGACTGGTCGGTCGTCCCGTCGGTGCGACCCAGCTCGGACACGGCTGCGCAGAAGGCGCCCTCCGGGTCGGAGCCGTCATGAACGACGGAGGACTCAGTCGTGGACGCACCACCGCTCTGTTCTGAGCCTTCGCCGCATCCGACTCCCACCAGTGCGAACGCGACCACGCAGGCAAGAGAACCAATGCGGGTTCGAGCAGCGACCACGACGGATGTGTAGCAGCAGACCACGCGCCGATCAGGCTGAGCGGTCGCGTCGTCGCGTTCCGCTGGAGTACGTGGACGCCTAGCCGATCTCCAGGCCGCAGACCGAGGAGGCATGCGTCTGCATGGCTGCAGTCTCCGCTTCAAGGTCACCGAACTCCGACTCGAGATCCGCCGAAGCGTTCGAGAGCTCTTCCAGCCACACTTGAAGATCGTCGCCCTCCGTCGTTCGCGCAACGCCGACGAGTGCCTCTCCGCCGGCCACGAGCGCTGCAACTTCGTCTGCCACCTCCTGCGGGGCTGCCTCGGCTGCATCTCGAAGCGCCTCCACCGCTTCCTCCATCCCTTGGCGCATGCCTGAGATAGAAGAGACGTCGACGCTCTTCGTGAGCTCGTCGTATCGGGCGATGGCATCGCAGTAGGTGTCGATGTTGCTCGCCTCGCGATCCGCGTCAGGATCGTCGTCGCTGCCGCACGCCATCAGCCCGACTGGGGCGACGACCAAGACAGCGACCACGAGGAACCGCGCTCTGCGCAACATCAGGCGGGGTCGACGATCCGGGTCACGATCCAGGCGTGCTTGCCGACCTGGCGGATCCGGTCGAAGCCGAGGTCCTCGAAGAGCTCGACGGTCGCGCTGACGAGGAAGCGCCCCTGGGCCTCGCGGCCCGCAGTGGTCTCGGAGATCGCTTCCACGCGCCCGCCACCCGCGGCGGCGATCTGTGCGATCGCGCCCTCCAAGGCTGCCCGCGCGATGCCTTGGCCCCGGTGGCGCTTGTCCACGAAGACGCATGTGATCCGCCACTCCGCAGGTGGGGGCGGGTCCTTCGCGTACTCACGAAGGTGCCTCAGCCCGAGCTCCTCTACGTCGCCGTACTGGGCCCACCCCTGCACCTGGTCGCCCTCGAAGACGAGCGCGGCGTGCGCCTCGCCATCTCGCACGAGCTGCTCCTTCAAGGCTCGCGGGTCGTCCACACCGCGCTCGTACGCCGTGTGGAACGCGATGCACCAGCAACCGCCGTAGATCCCGTTGTTCCGCTCGACCAGCTCGGCGAACGCGTCCCAGGTCGAGGCGTCGAGAGGCCGGATTCGGTAGGTCGCTTCTTCGAGCTCAGGCATCAGCTGCATCCTGCCGGATCTAGGCGCACGGTGCGGCGCGGCGACTCAAACGTGGGTGAGGACGGCGTCGAGGGGGCGGGGTACGGCGGCTAGGTCCAGGGCGTCGACGAGGAGGCGGGCGTAGCGGACCTTGCGGCCGCCCTTGCTGCCCATGAAGCGGTGCAGCTGGGCCTCGATGGGTCTGTCCCGCTGGGCCGGTTGCTGCTGC
>DATCYH010000595.1:0-1666 GCA_036570405.1 Nocardioides sp. | reverse complement strand
CCTGATCAAGCAGCGCCCCTTCACTGACGAGGATCGCGCCTCCGGGGCCACGAACGCGAGTATTACCAGGTTTGCGGTCTCCCCGAACGGGCTGCATGTGGCAGCCTGGGTGCGCGACCCCGAGGGCTACGTCGTTCCGGGGGGCACGCCGAGTGATTCAGCTGGACAGCCGGGACGCACCGGCGAGGCACTGGTGCTGTTCGACATCTCCGGGACCTTCCTGCGAGTCCTGGTGGAGAACCGACGCATCGACAGCACATATCACCAGGACGTCCACAACACCTTCGAGGACATCACCTGGCTCGACATGGGGCACCTGCTCGTGGCCGGCTATCAGACGCAGTTCGCGGGGACGTCCGAGGAGTGGAGTCGTGGCGTCCTGCGTCAGGTCGACATCGCGACCGGTGCGGTCGGGGCAGTGATCTCCATCGAGGACGGCACGCTTCGCGGCAAACACATCGATCGCGGCTGGGCAGGCGGGGGCACCGTGCTGGCCGTGGCGGAGCGGTCGGCGTTCGTCTTCACCCCTGACGCCCAGATGGTCGAGCTGCCGAAGGCACTCACCACCGATGACCCCACCCATGAGGGATATGACGGCGGGGCCGTCTCGCCGGACGGGCGCCACATCGCGGTGAGCTATGCGGGTCCCCGGGACGAGAACGGGACCAGGCCGTTGATCGATGTCTTCGACCGCGAACTCGATGGTTCCTGGACCCGTCGCCACCTCACCGTGGCCGAGTTGGGCCGCAGTGCGACCTGGGTCAAGTGGCTGCCCTACACCGACTACGCCGACGCAACACTCCTGCTTCCGCTGGATCGCGAGGATGCCCATGATGTCGCCGCCGTAGTGCGTGTCGGTCCCGGGGTGGCTCCCGGCGATCGCATCGCCGAGGTGTTGCCCAAGATCGAGGGGCCATGGACCTGGCAGCCGATCCCGGTGCCACCGGCCGGCGCCGGGACCGCGGACGTCAGCGTCGCCCTGCACGACACGACGACTTCCGCAGGCCAGGCATGGACCGGAAGGGTCCGCGTGACCAACCGCGGACCCGATCGCGCAGAGGACCTGACGCTCGACGTCGAGCTCGGTGATGAACCCGCAACGTCGCTGACGATCGGGGACACCGCGTGCGCCGATGGCACCTGCCGCATCCCCGCGCTCGCGGTGGGTGAGCAGGTGGACGTCTTCGTGTCGGATCGGTTCGCAGCGACCGGCGTGGTGCCCCTTTCCGCGAGCGTCACCACCTCGAGCCTCGACTGGAACCCGGGAAACAGCACGGCTGCCACTGGGGTCCGGATCACAACGCAGGCGCACGCACATGCCGCAGCGGGCCGCGTCGTGCACCAGGAACGCAACGGCGGGACGATCGTCGTCAGCAACCCGGACGGCACCGGCCGCAAGGTGCTGGCCACACCACCGGCCGACGGCTCGATCTCCCTGATGGAGGTGCACGGCAACACCGGACTGGTGTTGTGGCGCAACGACGACACCTTCGAATACACCCTGGTCGGAGTCGACGGGAATCCGGTGCGGTCATTCACGTTGGGCGCCAGCAGCGGACTCGCTGTGGCACTCTCGCCCGACGCCCGCACGGCCTACTTCGTCCAGGCGGTCGACGCCGGCGGCGATGGTGGACACGACGACAGGTTCCGCCTCGTCGAGCAGCGG
>DATCYH010000594.1:0-4237 GCA_036570405.1 Nocardioides sp. | reverse complement strand
CCCACGCCGACCCGGCAGTTGTTGACAGGTGCAGGCGTCAACAACTGCCGGGTCGGGTTGGAGTCAGCGGCGGCTGCGGGGGCCGAAGACCGGCATCGCCTTCGAGAACGCGGCGGTACGGGCTGCCTTGGTGTTCGAGGCGACCAGCAGGAAGAGCTGCTCGAAGCGCTCGCGGGCGAACGTACGTCGGGTGCTGTCGGTGTAGGCGGAGTTGAAGAGTCGCTTCGCGGCGGCGAGCGCATCGGGCGAGCGAGTGGCCAGCTCGCGGGCGAAGTCCTCCGCGGCGGTGACGGGCTCTGCAGCGACCTCGGTGACCAGGCCCAGGTCGTGCGCCTCCTTGCCGGACAGCGTCTGCGCGGTCATCGTCAACCGCTTCGCGGTGTCGATGCCGACCACCTCGGACAGCGAGCGGATGCCGGACATGTCGGGGATCAGGCCCCAGCGTCCTTCGAGGACCGACCACTGCGAGTCGGGGGAGGCGAAACGGAAGTCCGCAGCCAGGGCGATCTGGAGGCCGCCGCCGTAGCAGTGGCCGTCGACCGCGGCGATCACCGGCACCGGCAGTCGGCGCCAGGCCCAGCACGCCTCCTGGAACTTGTTCGTGCCGCGCAGCAGGTTCGGCAGGAAGGCTCCGATGATGCCGGCCGGCTTCTTCAGCACCGAGGCGAAGTCGAGGCCGGCACAGAACGAGTCGCCCTCACCGGAGATGACCACGGCACGCAGCTCGCGGTCACGACGTAGCTCGCGGGCGGTCTCGATCAGCTCGTCGAGGGTCTGCAGGGTGAGCGCGTTGAGCTTCTCGGGACGGTTCAGCCGGACGTGGGCGATGCCCTCTGAGACGGAGGTAGTGACGAGTGCAGTCGCGGGATCAGGCATGTCGTCCACACTAGGCGCTGTTCACCGGCCAGCCGTCATGATGGGCGACGTGATCCCTGCCCCACCTCGGTTCCGTTTCCACGGCGAATGGCTCCTGGAGCGACCCCGCGACGACCTGCATGCCCAGCTGCTGGACCTGGAGCACTACGTGGACTGGTGGCCCGAAGTGCGGGCCGTGGCGAGCCTCGGGCCCGACGATGCACGAGTGCTGATCCGCTCGCGGCTGCCCTGGACCCTCGACCTGGTCCTGCACGCCGCCAGCCGTAGCCCGGAGCTGCTGGAGACGACGCTGAGCGGCGACCTCGACGGCTACGTGCGGTGGCGATTGTTCGAGGAGGGGCCAGCCACGCGGCTGGTCTTCGAGCAGGAGGTCACCGTGACCGGGCGGCTGCTCGGGCTCGCGGCGTACGTCGTGCGCCCGCTGCTGGTCTGGAACCACGACCGGATGGTTGACTCGGCCGCGGCTCGGCTACGGTCGGCGCCGTGGCAATGACTCCGGCGCGGCTCAGGCGCACGATGAACCTCTGGCCGCCCTACCTGGCGGCAGGGATCAAGGTCCTCGACATCGCCGACGACTGGACCAGCGCCTCGGTGCGGATGAGGGTGCGCAGGTTCAACGCCAACTACTTCGGGACCGCCTTCGGTGGATCGCTGTCGTCGATGAGCGACCCGTTCTACACGCTGCTGGCCACCAACCAGCTCGGGCGCGACTACCTGGTGTGGGACACCGCTGGCGAGATCGATTTCGTCTCGCCGGGCAAGGGCGAGATCTTCGGGACCTACCAGCTCTCCCGTGCGGTCGCCGACGAGATCCGTGCCGAGGCCGCCAACGGCCGCAAGCACCTGCGCTGGTTCGAGACCGACCTGACCCACGCCGACGGCACCGTGGTCGCCCGGGTACGCCGGCAGGTCTATGTGCGGCGCAAGCGCCGCTGATCGGTCAACCGATGCAGAACTCGTTGCCCTCCGGGTCCGCCATCACCACGAAGTAGCCCTCGACCTCGCCAGCATCGGGGAAGTCCGCCGGGAAGCGGCGCAGCACACTGGCACCGGCGAGCTGCACCTGCTCGACCTTCTCCTCGACGATGCGGGCTCGCTCGTCCAGGGAGAGACCCTGGTCGCGAGCGGTCGGGTAGATGTCGAGGTGGATCCGGTTCTTGTCGACCTTCTTCTCCCGGACGGACTGGAACCAGATCGTCGGCCCGGCGCCGGTCGGGTCATAGATCCGGTCCGCGCCGTCGCCGCCCTGGTCGAGCTCGTCCTCGGGCACACCGATCGAGAGGTAGTAGGCATTCCAGCTCTCGAAGCCGTCGGGGGCAGGCTGCACCCGATAGTCGAGCAGCGGCGCCCAGAACGCGACCTGCCGTGTGGGGTCCGTGGAGTCGATGGTCAGCTGCCAGTCGGTCACGGTCGTCTCCTAGTGGGCGTCGAGAGCGGGGCGGTGAAACTGGGCGAGGGCGAACGGACCCCCGACGTAGATGGCCTCGGCCTCGTCGCCGGCCTCCACCGGGACCTGGTCGAGGAAGGCCTCGGCGTCGTCCTGGGGGTGGTAGCCCAACGCGCGTCCGGGTGCGAGGTCCCACCAGGCGCGGGTGTTGTTCGAGATGCCGTAGAGGATCGCGAAGCCGGGCGCCGGTGCGGTCAGCGCCGCATCGACCATCCGCACGCAGTCGTCGTGGGAGAGCCACGTCGAGAGGCCCCTGGTGCTGGTCGGCTCGGCCAGGAAGGACCCGATCCGGCAGGCGATCGCATCGATGTCGTAGCGGTCGGCATAGAGGCTGAGCAGTGCCTCGGCGCTCACCTTCGCGACGCCGTAGAACGTGTCCGGGCGGGGTCGGGTGTCGACGCCGAGCACGTCGGTGCGCGGCGTACGACCGACCGCGTGGTTGGAGGACGCGTGCACGATGCGGGTGACCTGGTGGGCGACCATCGCATCGAGCAGGGCGGCCGTGGTCACCACGTGCGAGTGGAACGTGTCCGGAAGGCTTGCCTCGGTCGGGTTGGAAGCGAGGTGGACGACGCCGTCGAGCCGTTGCGCTGCGAAGACCTCACTCACCGCGTCGGGATCGGCGCAGTCCTCGGTGTGCCAGGTGCCCTCGAAGCCGTCAGGAGCCGGGGCCCGGTCGAGGCCGACGACCTCGTGACCCCGGTCCGCGAGACCCACGGTGACCACCTGGCCGATGCTTCCGGCTGCTCCTGTGACGAGAACGCGCATGACCCCACCCTAGACAGATGGAGCCATGCGCGGTGGCTCGTTGGAACGAGGGTCGATCAGATGCGGGGAACGATCCGGCCGAGCAGGTCGCCCATCCGGGTGGCTGCCTCGCGACCCGCCTCGAGGACTTCCTCGTGGTTGAGGGGCTCACCGGTGATGCCTGCGGCGAGGTTGGTGACCAGGCTGATCCCCAGCACCTCGAGGCCGGCCTCGCGCGCGGCGATCGCCTCGAGCGTCGTGCTCATCCCGACCAGGTCGCCGCCGATGGCCCGGACCATGCCGATCTCGGCCGGGGTCTCGTAGTGCGGCCCGGGGAACTGCACATAGACGCCCTGGTCGAGGGACGGCTCGACCTCACGGCACATCGCGCGCAGGCGGGCGGAGTACAGATCGGTGAGGTCGACGAAGTTCGCGCCCTCGATCGGGCTGGTGGCGGTCAGGTTGATGTGGTCGCTGATCAGGACCGGCGTGCCGGGACTCCAGGTGTCGCGCAGGCCGCCGCACCCGTTCGTCAGCACGATCGCGCGGCACCCGGCGGCAGCGGCGGCGCGGACCGGGTGGACCACGGAGGCCACGCCCCGACCCTCGTAGAAGTGGGTACGGCCCAGGAACACCAGCAGGTTCCGATCACCCGAGCGCACCGAGCGGATCTTGCCCGAGTGCCCTTCGACGCCGGGCGGGGCGAAACCGGTGAGTTCGGCTGCGTCGAACTCCGCCGTCACCTCGCCCAGCGCGTCGACGGCCGGCAACCAGCCGGAACCCATCACCAGGGCGATGTCGTGCTGTTCGATGCCGGTGCGCTCACGGAGGTCCGCGGCTGCCTGTGCTGCAAGTTCAGAGTTCGTCACCACGCCCGCACTCTAGACTCACAGCCCGGTCGAACGACAGGCGCGAGCCCTCAGCGCCACAACGTAGTCGTCGGGGGCACCTGCTGCCTCCGCCGCGTCGGCGAGCACGCCGATGTTGTAGGCGGAGGGGAGGCCGCCCTCATAGGCGTCGAGCACGTAGGCCCAGACCACCGATTCGCCGGTCAGCGTGGAGACGCGGACCTTGGTCTTGCGATAGAGGCCGGTGTCGGCCGCCTCCCAGCCGTCCAGAGCAGTCTCGTCCTCGGGGGTCACGTCGTAGACGGCGACGAAGACCTGC
>DATCYH010000593.1:0-1539 GCA_036570405.1 Nocardioides sp. | reverse complement strand
TCTGGCTGCCGCGCAACGGCCAGGCACACGGCGCACCCACGATCGTAGCGGTGCGCGAGCACTTCGGCCTCGAGGCCACGGTCGAGCTCGCCCCCGAGGAAGCGGTCGACCCGGACCTGTGGGAGACCCCCACCCACTCTTCCTCGGGTGAGGAGATCACCGACGCCAAGGCGGTCGGCCACGACCTGGCCGGCATCTATGCCTGGATCGCTGGCGAGTCCCGGGTGGTCACCACGCTGCGGCGGGCCTTGGTCAAGGAGCTCGAGGTGGACCGCAGCCAGGTCTGTTTCATGGGCTACTGGCGCCACGGCGTCGCGATGCGGTCGTGAGTGGGGCGCTCCTGAGTCAGTTCTCCAACTGGTCGTTGTAGCGCGAGCGGCGACCCATGCCGCGCCGGCGCGGGTGCGGGAGTCGGGGTTGGCGTGCGATCCGCAGTCGCTCCGCTCTCTGTGCGCGGGCGAGTGCTGCTGAGCCGTTGTCGAAGTTCTCCATGACGACCTCCTTCTCTGCTCAGCGTTGGTCGAGGACGATGTCCCCGGAGACGGTGGTGACGCGGAGCTCCAAGTAGGGCTCCCCGTCCTTGGGCTGGCCGGCGCCCTCGAGGTTCGAGCGCACGCGACCGCTGGCTGTCGAGATGTCGGTCCACACCGGGATGCCGGACGGTACGCCGACCCGAACGTCACCGCTGGCGGTGCGCGTGACCAACGCACCGGCCTCGAACAGGTCGACGGCGACGTCGCCGCTGGCAGTGCTGGTGGCCAGGTCAGCGCCGGCGCGACCGACGCGGATGGTGCCCGAGCCGGTCTTGGTGGCCAGGTTCGCGTCGGCCCGCGCGACCTCGATGTTGCCGCTGCCGGTGGAGATCGCCGTCATCCCCTGCGCGAGGCCGATCCTGACGTCGCCCGACCCGCACTTGCACCGCAGGTCGCTGCGCGCCTCGGCAACGGTGACGTCACCCGAGCCGGTGTCGATGGCGGTGGTGGCCCCGGCGACGTCGATGCGGATCTCGCCCGAGCCCGACTTGGCCCGCACGGCGTCGAAGACCCCGGTCGCGGTCTGGTCGGCTGATCCGGTCCTGGTGGCCAGCGCCGACCCGGTGGGCAGCGCAACGCTCACGTGGAGGTGGCCGTCGCGGCGGCCCAGGAAGCCGCTTCGCCGCTGGGCGATGACGCTGATCTGTCCTCCCTCCTGGGCCACGTTGACGTCGTCTGCCTCCTCGCCGGTGACCCGTACGTGCGTGGTGGTGGTGTCGGTGGCCTCGATGGTCAGGGTGCCGCTGGCGATCTCGACATAGAGGTGCACAGGCTCAGGGGTGTCGAAGGTGCGTTCCATGGGGGTCTCCCTCTGGTGCGGTGTTCTGGGTGTGGGTTTGGGTGTGCGCGATGGCCGGGCCGGCTCGCGGCCGGTCCGTTGCGGTCGATGTGGTCAGCTGCTGCTCAGGCCCAGCCGGTCATCCGGCGGTTGCTTCGGTTGGGGCCACGACCGAAGGGGTCTTGGTCGAACGGGTCCCTGCCGAGGAACGGCAGGCTGGAGAGATCG
>DATCYH010000592.1:0-3321 GCA_036570405.1 Nocardioides sp. | reverse complement strand
CGACGTCGTGCTCGGCCACGCCGGCGAGCTGCACCCCAAGGTCTGCAAGGCTTTCGGCGTGCCCGCACGATCCGCAGCCGCGGAGATCGACCTGGACCTGCTGCTCTCCCTGGCGCGGGCCACCACGCCGAGTCCGAGCTTCGGCTCCTATCCGGTGGCCAAGGAGGATGTCGCCCTGGTGGTCGACGCCTCCGTGCCGTCCGCTGCCGTCGAGGCGGCACTTCGCGAAGGCGCGGGTGAGCTCCTGGAGTCCGTGCGACTCTTCGACGTCTTCACCGGCGAACAGGTCGGCGAGGGCAAGAAGTCGCTGGCCTTCGCGCTGCGCTTCCGGGCCGGCGACCGCACCCTCAAGGAGGGCGAGTCGGTGGCCGCCCGCGAGGCGGCAGTCGCCCGCGCGGCCGACCGGGTCGGGGCGGTGCAGCGCTGATGCCGCTCTTCGAGTTCGAGGGCAAGCGACCCCAGGTCCACCCGGAGGCGTTCATCGCCGCCACCGCGACGCTGGTCGGTGACGTGGTCGTGGAGAAGGGCGCAAGCGTCTGGTACGGCGTCGTCCTGCGTGCGGACGACTGCCGCATCATCGTTCGCGAGGGTGCCAACATCCAGGACAACTCGGTGGTGCACGGCACCCCGGACTCCGTCGTCGAGGTGGGCCTGGGCGCCACGGTCGCGCACAGCTGCATCGTCCACGGCGCGACGCTTGGGGAGAAGGCCCTGCTGGGCAACGGCTCCACGATGCTCGACGGCACCGCACTCGGCGCCGGGTCGATGGTCGCGGCGGGATCGCTGCTCACCCCGGGGACCCAGATCCCCGAGGGCGTGCTCGCCGCCGGTGTCCCCGCGCAGGTGAAGAAGCCGATCGCCGGGACGTCCGCCGAGTTCTGGGTGGAGGCCAACCCGCCCTACTATGCGGAGCTGGCCCAGCGGCACCTCAAGGGTGTCTCACCGGTCGACTGAGGCAGGGCTCACCCGTCTCGGGCAGCGAGGAGCTGTTCGACGAGGATGTCCATGTGGCCGGCATGCCGGGCGATCTCGCGGACCATGTGCAGAAGGATCCACCGCAGGCTCAGGGTGCCGTGGTGGTCGTGCTCGATGGTGAAGTCGAGGTCGAGGGGGGCGGCGATCGTGGCGCTACGTGCTGCGGCGCTCCTGAGCTGGCGGATCGCCGAGGCGATGGTGTCCTCGTCGGTGACGGCGAAGCTGGCGTCATCGCCGTAGGCGTGACCGTCCCACTCGTCCTCGGGCAGTGCGGCGACCCGCCGCTGGAACCAGCTGCGTTCGGCCGCGGCGACGTGGTTGACCAGCCCCAGCGGTGTGGTCAGGGAGGGAACGAGTCGCTGTCGGGCCTCGGCCTCGGTCAGCTTCTCGACGGAGTCGATCAGCGACTCGCGGTTGAGCGCGACCATGTTCTCCAGCATCGCCCGCTCCGGGCCGGTGGTGACGACGTCCACGTGAGGCTCCGTCTCAGTTGACTGGGTGGCTGATGCAGGCCAGGAAGGCGTCGTACGTCGTGCGGTCGCCGACCATCGTGATCGCCTCCTCATCGCGTCGCTTCCACAGCCACGCGTCGAGGTCACCAGCGGTCCCGGAGACGGTGACGTCGGGCTCGCTGGCCGGTTCGGCCACCACTTGGATGTCCGGCTCGTCGTAGACCCGGCCGTCGGGATCGGTGCCGGTGAAGCGGCCGAGCTGCACCCACGTCTGGTGGTGGGTGTCGATCGAGTCGACCCGGACGTGGGCCTCTGCGCCGGTGATCCGGCCCCAGGCCGGGGTGCCGCCGTACATCACCTCGAGCGCCTCGTGCGTGCCGTCCGCCGCGAGCAGCGGGTCGAGGGCGGTGACGGTTCCGGCTGCCAGCTCGGCGTCCAGGCGATGGATCAGTGCTTCGTGTGCCTGCCGCCGGACGGTGAAGCCGACACTCTGCTCGGTCGACCAGGACCACGCCGGCTCTGCGGGGTCCGCGGAGGACAGGGCGCGTTGCAGGCTGGTGGAGGCCTCGTCGAACGCGGCGAGCAGCTCCGGATGGGTGTCGGGCCGGACCGGCTCGAGGTAGTCCTGGGGCGCCTGCGGTCGATGGGTGACCACGTGGCTCCAGAAGTCCTGCACCCCGCTCAGGTGCCAGAGCAGGTCTGCCGCGGTCCACTCGGGACAACTCGGCACCGGTGTGGCAGGGTCGATGCTGGCCAGGACATCCCTGAAGCGGCTCGATTCCAGTCGGATGTGCTCCAGGTAGGCGTCGGTGGAGAGTCGGGTCATGGCCCCACGGTAAGGCTGCCGGCTCCGGCCGGAAACCCAATATGCAGGGTCATGCATACTCATGTATAGTCATGCACATGACGAGGATCAGCGTTGCTGTTGCCGGTGCGAGTGGTTATGCAGGAGGTGAAGTCCTCCGCCTGTTGCTCGGGCACCCCGACGTGACGATCGGAGCGTTGACCGGCGGCTCGAACGCCGGAGAGAACTTCGGTCGCCTGCAACCGCACCTGGTGCCTCTTGCCGACCGCACCCTCGAGGCCACCACCCCAGAGGTGCTCGCGGGCCACGACGTGGTCTTCCTCGGCCTCCCGCACGGCGCCTCGGCAGAGGTCGCGGCCGCCCTTGGTGACGACGTCGTGGTGATCGATTGCGGTGCCGACTTCAGGCTCACCGACCCCACGGCCTGGGAGCGGTTCTACGGCTCGCCGCACGCGGGCTCGTGGCCCTATGGCATGCCGGAGCTGCTCGCGCAGCGCGAACAGCTGCGTGGCGCCAAGCGAATCGCCGTCCCCGGCTGCTACCCCACCGTCTCGACACTCACCGCCGCGCCCGCCGTGGCTGCGCGTCTGGTCGAGCCGAACCTCGTCGTCGTTGCCGCCTCGGGGACCAGCGGCGCCGGCAAGGCTGCCAAGACCAACCTGCTCGGCAGCGAGGTGATGGGCAACGCCAGCGCCTACGGCGTGGGTGGAGTGCACCGGCACACCCCCGAGATCATCCAGAACCTCAACCTGCTCACCGAGGAGACGGTGCGGCTGAGCTTCACGCCGCTGCTCGTCCCGATGCCGCGAGGCATCCTGGCAACGGTGACGGCAAGGCTCACCGGACCGCTCACCACGGACGAGGCCTACGAGGTCTACTCCCAGGCCTACGCCGACGGGCCGTTCGTCACCGTGCTGCCCCACGGCATGTGGCCGCAGACGAAGTCGGTGCTCGGTTCCAACTCGGTGCACCTGCAGGTGGCCGTCGACGAGGAGGCCGGACAGCTGATCGCCGTCGGCGCGGTAGACAACCTTGCCAAGGGCACGGACGGCGCCGCCGTCCAGTGCATGAACCTCGCCCTGGGGCTCG